>PAWK01000072.1 GCA_002714195.1 Gammaproteobacteria bacterium
ATTTTATTTTCCTGCATGCTTTGATCAGTGGTTTAAGCACTTTGATTCCGGAACTCATGCTTATCTCAAAAAGTTCAAGATTAAAGCCTGGTCCTTTGAAATCTGATTGAGGATCAATGAATACGATCATTCTATGTCCATCTGTAGCAATGATTCTCGCTCCAAACAATTCACTTTTTTCAACTCTGATCCAAAGACATTCTCGTCTAAAATTATGCTTATCAGCGAATTTACTTGCCTTTCCAATCATTTCAGCATTGATCACAAATTTTTCATTTCCTGAACTCATTTCAATGACCTCAGGAACCATTGTCCTTTTTCCACAAGATCTTCCTTTAGATAATGTAAAAGTTCTTTCGGCCACAAGTTATCAAATAATTTATTTTTGTACTCTCCCTCATAGATCAACTTTCCATCTTGATCTAGCCATTGTGTCTTTTCCGAAATATCTCCAGATTTATATGATTCAACTTGAGAGAATCCTGCATTCGCAAATGTTCTAAAAACACCATCTAACTCACCATTTTTATATGTACCCTGAGTTCTCAATGCACCTGATCGATAATATGTTTCTTCATANCCCTCTTTTACTCCATTAACCACATTGAAAACTCTGCATATATTTTCGAATGCATTGATAGGAGAATTTGATGAAGGTTCTCTAATATTTGAAGATGGCCTAAATTGATGCTTTCTAGGCTCAGAAAAGTATTCTCTCACTTCGCCAGTAAATGGATGTTTCCTGTTTCTTCTAAATATGAGACCACTTGGTCTTTNAGTAAGATAATTCCAATTCCAAATCTCTTTTACCAACTGCCCATCTCGATGGAAGGTACCATTTCTAAATTTACCTTTGATTGTGAAATTATCTTTATAGCCATGCTTTCTTCCATTCTTATAATTGGCTCTTGATTTAACGCCTATGATCTCCAATGGGTTTCTTTCTGAGAAATAATAAGTTTTTTTTACGCCACTGGATGGTTTTCCATTCTTTTTATAATGANGTAATTCTTCTTTTTTGTTTTTATTCATGAAGCCACTTTAAGTGACTGATGTGTCAATTTATGTCGTAACGGCAAGGAATGACTTAAATTGAATATAAAACCCTCATGTTCCTAGTTTTAGTTAGAGACAATGACAGATTGTGTCATTTAGAGTTAATCAGCAGGAAGAGTAATCAATCTATTTTTAGATTACGCTCCATTCCTCCGCCCAGAAATTAAATTTTTTTGATTCAAACCGATGCAAACCGTCCGCACTAGCAGCATTTCTTGATGCCAATAGAGCGATATCTTGTGTTGAGGGATCGGTTAGCAATTTTGAGAATAATTCTTTCTCAAAATTTGAGACCTTACCGCCCATAAGTTTTTTTCTTTGATTCTTTGTTTGATCATTAATCTCACTAATCTTTTGCTCAAGATCCAAAGCAATATATTCACCAAAGATATCAAGATACATTTTGTTTAAAATGGGAGCAGTAACTAAAAGCTCCTTGATTTCTTCGTCTGAAATTTTTTCATCTTGCATACATATATAAAGAATAAATAGAATCACTGCCTCAATTGAATTGGGTTCAATATTATTCATATTTCTTCTCCATTCGTTTAGCCATCAATTTGAACTCATCTCTGAGTGACTTTGGTTTAATCACCTCTACCTCATCACCAAAGGCTCTTATCCACCATCTGAGTTCTGAATCATCAATTACCTCATCGGAAACAAGATAATAATTATCTTTTGTCTTTTTAATTTTTTGGCTCTTAGAAATCGGTGTTTCAATCAAATGACCTCCCGCAAAGCTACTGAACTTCAANGTAATAGAAATTTTTTCATCACTCATTGCAAAGCCCATTATATTTCTTGCAACTTCTTTGACATCAGTGTCTTTATGAATGCTCTTCTCGGTTGTGAGTTCGACTGATTCAAATCTATGCAGAGGAAGATATGTGAATTTTTCTGTTCTATTTTCGAAAGAACAGATTAAGTATGAGACCCTGCCACGATACACAAGACCGCAAGGATGCAAAACATAACTGCTCGCTTCTGTTTTAGTTTTAGATTTGTATAAGGCCTTTATCACTTTTCCCTGCCAAAGTGATGCTTGTATTTTCTCAAGTATTCCTTCCCTTATATTTGCTGGCTCAAGGTTAAATCCTTCATTGAGCGTCAGAACCTTCTTTTTCCAGTTTTTCAACCTTGCATCGGTTTGTTTTTGTTGCAGAATAATTTCAGCTTCCTTTAAATACGGCGCAATTGGATCAAGCGCACCGGGCGGGAGAATTGGATTGAGGTAGTCTTTTGCAAGCTGCAAGCAGACTGCCTCCGTCGGACTCATCGCTGAATCTTTTGCTACTCCTTTAGGAAGTTTATAGCCATACGGCTTCATCCGGTCAATGACATATATCCTTTCAGGAAATTGTTCTGGCAAGCTTTGCATATCCCTTAAAACAGTTCTCTCAGATATATCAAAGCCCAAGTCTATTAGTTTGTTATGAATCTGTTTTGAAGTCAGAGGTATCTGACCCATCATTCGAATAATGGCTTGCGTTCTCTTTACTGCTTCAAAGTGATTTGGCCTTGTTTTCTTTCTATTCATTTATCGATACGTCACATCTTGTCATTTGCTTACCTAAGAATATAAAGAAAAATTATTCGAGATAAAAGAAATGAAGAAATTAAATATTAGAAATTTAGATAAATTCTTAAATCAGATCATAAGAAATAAAATTCAATCCTCGCTTATGATTTGGGGCGCTCCCGGTATTGGAAAATCATCCGTTGTTGAATCAGTCGCACATTCAAATGATCTCGAGCTCATCGATCTCAGGATCAGTCAGTTGGCACCTACTGATCTGAGAGGCATTCCCGTTCCCAAGGATGACAAGGCATTTTGGTTCCCTCCAGAGTTTCTTCCTACAGAAGGAAAGGGCATATTATTTTTAGATGAAATCAATATGGCGCCTCCAGCTGTTCAAGGCATTGCACAACAGTTAATTCTTGATCGGAAAGTAGGTTCTTACGAGGTGCCTGAAGATTGGTTTATATGGAGTGCCGGGAATAGAAAGAGCGATCATGCCGCAGTTTTTGATATGCCCTCACCTCTTGCAAATCGTTTCATTCATTTAGAGGTAAGCACATCATTGGATGAGTTTAAAAAATATGCGCTTGCCAATAAGATAGATGATCGTATTATCTCATTTTTAAATTTTAGGCCAAAGCTATTACATAAGATTGATAAAAACAGTCCTTCATGGCCATCGCCCAGGAGCTGGGACATAGCTGACAAATTGCTAAAGGCGGATTTAACCGTGGACCCAGCAATCGGATCAGGAGTTGGAAGTGAATTTAGAAGCTTCTGTAAAGTCTATAGTGAATTGCCTAAAATTGAGCCCATCCTTAATGGAAAGAGTAAACCAAAGTTTCCCAAAGATATTTCTTCGCAGTACGCATTGACTTGCGCTCTATCTGTGAGATCAAAGAATATGGATCATTATAAAAATGCATTCCTATACCTTTCTGAGAAAGCATCTATGGAATGGTTGAACCAATGTGCGTATGAGGCAAGCTCTATATGTGCAGCGAATGGGGACTCTAAAGCACTGATTGATGTGGTCACACAAAACAAAGAGCTTATGAAAGTCGCTGAAAGACTCACCAATTTATTAAATGCATGACATGGACTTTGGAGATACAGTTACAAAGTCGGTTCTTCAGGTTCGAAGGGAATGCGCATTCTTTGGAGCGTTGATGTTGTTTGCGAGGATCATCCCATCAAAAAGCATAGAGACAGCAGCGACCGATGGTAAGACGATATTTATTAACCAAGACTATTTAGCCTCTCTAAGCAGCAGCGAGCAGAATGCACTATTGCTGCATGAGGTTCTGCATATGGCACTTTTGCATTGCATCAGAATAGGGGGAAGGGACCGACACATTTGGAATATTGCCGCAGATATTGTGGTCAATGGCTTGATTCGAATGAATACCTCTTTTCAATTACCGAATGGTGCAATCATTGATGATGAGTTTAAAGATGAGTCGGCAGAGGAAATTTATGAAGCACTTTTGAAGAATAGAGAAAAAATAAAACTATCAATGCCAGACATCATTGAGTTCGATGAAGAAAATGATGATTTCAATACCAAAAAAATGAACACAGAAGAAATCGAGGGTTACTGGAAAGATGCTATTCAAGTTGTAGAAAACACTGTCAATAATGATTCAAATGGATCAGTTCAAGGCAACCTTCCAGCGGGTCTTTCAAGTGAAATAAAAAATATTCTTGAACCCGAAGTCGATTGGAGGCATGCCCTTTGGAAATACGTTGGCAAAACAAATTCTGACTTTGACGATCTGGACAGGAGATTTATATATAAGGGTCTTTACCTCGAGGGCTTGCTTACAGACGGATTGGAAATTTTTGTTTGCATCGATACCAGTGGCTCTGTTAGTGATCAACTCTTGAGTCAGTTTGCAGGAGAGTTGAAAGGAATCTTGTCTTCCTACCCTCATGTCAAATGCAAACTTTATTATGCCGATACAGATTTAGTTGGCCCATATGAAATCGATCATATTGATAAACTACCTCCGGCAAAAGGCAGAGGAGGGACCAGTTTTGTTCCTTTCTTTAATGCTTTATCTAAATCCGATGGAACATTCTCCGAAGTAAATAGGGCAGCTGTATATTTCACAGATGGATTTGGTGATTTCCCAAAAAAAGAACCTGACAATCCCACGATGTGGCTTGTTCCGTCAGATGGCCTAAAGTCAAAAGATTTCCCATTTGGGGATGTGATAAGAATCAGTACTGAAAATTGGTAGGAATGATGAAAAAAAAACAAGAACAATTAAATAAGGTCCTATCTCTATTGAATGTCAATGTATTTGAGTTGATGGATCTCACACTTGAAACATTTGGTCATCACTTGATTCATGAGGAGGGAGTTCAAGGATGCAGAAACAATATTAATGACTTAACTTTGGAGCAAAAGAAAGAACTCTATTCGAAGCTCTCGCCTCTTTTTTCAACTCCATTGAGTGCCGATAATTATATTGAATACAGGGAGGTGTTTCGATTTGCATCCGTTCTACACTGTGCACTTCCTTACGATCACCAAAGGACAGAAGAGCACTCGGATTATTTTCATACATTATCCAGTTTTGATCATAGTCAAATTGACCAAGACAGCATGAAGGATGGCAGATACAACATAAGAGGTTATGAGGAATATAACATATCATCTAGGGATGCATTTGATTGCGTCTATTCTAATTCAATGCCATGGCATAAATTTCGTTTGGGATTTTCTGAATTATTTGAAAAGGACCGACCTCTTGTGACAGAATCCCAGCTTCCAATTTGTGATTACTTAACAAAGACATCACTCGAAGATTATTTCAAATCAGAACTCAGAAAAATAGAAAATGATCTTGTCAGCGGTGACTATCATTACAATATGCAAAGGCAACTGGAAGATATCTTCATCAGTGAAGCATTTGATAAAGATTTTCTGATTGACTCATTCGTAGAGCTCTTTCTTAGTGATTTCACATCTATACCTCACCATATGCATGATGCATTTGGCCTTAAATCGTATTATCACAAAACACATGGAGATGATCTTCATCCTTTGTTGCAATTGTTTGAATCAGAGACCTTCACAAGAAAGTTAAGAGACAGATTGTCAAGGGGGTTAGTCCTTGGTTGTAGAAACACAAAACGTTTTATTAAAGTTAATTTTGATGAACTTAATAATCTTTCTTTCTTTGCTTCTGTTTTGAGTGAATTCAAGACAATTTCATCAGACGACTTAGACCGAGAGATCAATCACATGTCTAAGCAATCAGACATTCGTGAGCATTTAAATAACTTCGATACCGCCTTAATGATTGCAAGTGAAACTTATAGATTGGAGCGATTGGCAAAGAAAAAACCAAAAGAAGCAATGAGTGAAAGAAGAAAATTTGTCAGAGAATTAGTTAGGAAGTTTAACGATCCTGAGGAAAAATGGCCGGATTATAGATTGCAAAATAGGATATATAATTACTGTGTTCTCCAAAAACATCTTGATCATGTTTATGCAGACAGAAGGTCTCCAATTCCTGATTATTCATCTGATTCCAGAGAGCCTTATGAACTACTAATTTCAGATAAAGAAGTTGAATTCACTGATGATGAAGTAGGTTATAACTTCACACAAATATTTGAGTTCATTCAGAGATTCATTAAGGAAGAAAATAAAGATAATTATGAAGTATGGCATTAGTAATCAAAAATAATATTACTGCATTTGATAGCAGTATTTTTCTAAAATTCGACTCAATTCCTCGTGAAAATGATTTGAGAGAAATGATTAAGGATTGTTGCTCAAAACATCATGATGAATCAGGTGGCCAGCGACCCAATATTGCATTGGCATTATTAAGACAGCAGATAAAACTGAGAGTTAAGAATAATTCAGATGTTGCAAATGCTTTAAGAGAATTTGTAATAACATTCAGCCAATCTGAAATCGAGGGGCTCTTTTCACTTGCTCGTCCTGCATTCGATGAAATGCAATATGAGATCCTTAGATATTATGAGGATTTTGAGTCTTTCATTGATTTTTTTGATCCCAGTTTGATTAAAGATAAATCTAAGCTGGAAGCCTTTCTCATTGATCTTCTGACTGATATTTGGGGGGAAGCTAATTGGTTTGAGTTAATTAGACATTTAATCAGTATTAAATCTAAAAAAACAGAAGAAATAGTTGCCAATACGATAAAAGACGTTGAAAGATTCAGAGGAAATCTGGCGGAAGATTATTTTAGAATCAATTTTTATGAAGATGTGTTTCATCTTTGCAAAAAGCACGATTATAAGGATGCCATGGCCGTTCTTTTTAATGAGTTGGGCTCATACTATTTTTATGCAAATGGTATCTATACTGAATCTTTACCGAACTCTAAAGACGATACTATGTTTTGGCATGGAAGTTATGCTAAAGATTTTGAAGCTGGATATTTTTCAGAATTTAAAGAAGCATTTTCCAAAGATAAAAAATATGAATATTCCATTAATTTCAATAAGGCATGGTTTTCTGGGAATGCAAAAACTCAAGAGATGATAGAGACAATCGAAAAGCATAATTCAAAGATTAAAGATGAGCATTACGAAGGTTTTTTAGAATTCGGTCGGCTGCATAATATTTCAGAAAATGATTTTGTTAATCATTTCTATCATCATCTTTTTAGTAATGAGGGTTTCAGCAGAATGAGCCAAGATTATCAAGTTCAATTTTTAGAGAGTATTCAAGAATTTATAGAGAGCTTGATTGCTGATGATGTGGAAATTCCATTAGATATGGCATATGAGATTTTATCAAAAGAGTATCTTAAAGGTCTCCATCCAATGATTTATGGAACGATAGGGGATCACAATAAAGACCCCATTGCATTGATGAAAAGAATTGTTTTAGCCATATATCTTGGAGAAGAGTACAAGGATTACTCCAAGCTGCTTATTGGCCAAATAAATCAACTTGGTGCAAAGGAGAAAGGATATTTTAAAGAGATGTTTCTGACGCAAGGAGCTGGCATCAGGAGTACTGGGGTTATGAACCGATTTTATTTGGATAGTGTTGATGATTAAATCTTTTGATGCGTCATAAACTGGCATTGGGTCAACATATATTTGATTTTACTTTAGAGACGATAATGATAGATAAGTACATTTATGACGTAAGCATTGAGGATGTCATGTCCATTCCAAAAGATTGGAGCGATTGTATTGAATTTATGACAGATTCCTTATATTGGGAAGAAGGACTTCCCAAAAGGTACGAATATTTAATAGATGATTTAACTTTTCTAAGATATGCAATGGATTATATGAATGGGATTCAATTTGACTACGGGCCCCCACTCGATGAGGCTTTTATTCTAGAAATGAACAAAAATTTTCCATACATTACAGAATATCGTCAATTCAGAGCCATTCCACTCGCCTGGTGGCGTCAAAATGATGATTTTGTTAAAGAACTTGTAAGAAGCAATTACGATTCATACAGAAGCGCTCCAAAAAAAGAACGCAAGGATAAATCATATGCACTTCGCGCAGCAACCATCAATGGAGCGATTTTAGAATTTTCTCCCAGAAATATCAGGAATGATTTGGAAATAGCGACCGCTGCACTTCGATCCAATCCTTTTTCCATTCATTTTCTAACAAAGCAAATGAAATCAAAGATGGACACTGATTTGATTAGTCATTGTTTGAAGATTTCAAAAGGGGATAAGCATGAGATTTACAAAATAGAAGATATGGAAGTGATTGCAAATATTTTTGTGAGCTTAATGAATTGCGGTCGTTCAGTGCATGCATCAAAGTTGAATTGGAAAAATCTTCCTCGAAAAAATTGGGATGCTTTTGACCGAAGGACATTACCTCACCTTATTGACCAAGATTTTCTTCTTTATGCTTTAAGCATCAACCCAGAATTGATCTCATACTTTAGGCTAGGATATTTAGATCGTTTTGGCATTATGTTAATCGAATTATCATCTTTAAACCCTTTCTTAAATAGAGAGCAAATCCAAAACGCCCAAAATTTACTATTCAATGAATATATTGAAAAAACAAAGGAACTACCATTTGTTCAGCCATTTAAGATTATCGGTCATGCAAGACGCATGTGTGATATCGAGGACAGAACTAATATCAGCTAATTGGTGGTAATCGTATGATTCGAATGATGATATTTAGCTTTATGAAATAACTCTTAGGGCCTATTATTTAGTTAACTTCAAAAAATTAGATTAAAGATGATGAAATATAAAATTAAGAAAGATCAGGTTCAAGATATCTTGGCCATTGTATTATGCATAGCTTCCAAAGATGGGATAATTTCACAAACGGAATTGACTACGTTAAAAAAAGAATTCAGTAATATCTTTACTCTTAAATTAACAGATAAGCAAAATAATCAGGCACTAGAAGATTTTTTCTCATCAAACGATCAGATTGAGGATTATCTTGAGAAAATTGAGGATCATGAGCTCAGAATACCCATCCTTAGACTCAGTCTAATCAGCGCAGCATCTGATGGTTTTGACATCAAAGAAAACATTGGATACCAAAAGGCACTTATGATTTGGAATTTGTCTAATGAAGAGGATGTATTAAAAAGAGAGGATTCATCAGACAGTGAGTAAAATTGTTGAAGCACCACCAAATGTAGTAGGAGAACTGAAAACTCTTATGAAAATTGGATACACGTTAGAAACTTCTATCGCCGATATTATCGATAATTCAATTGCGGCTAAATCAAAAAAGATAGAAATAGAAATACCATATAGCACAGAAGATGGAGAACCTTTTATTTCTATAAAAGATGATGGAAAAGGCATGACCCAAGAAGAATTAATATCCAATATGGTCATCGGATGTAAGGATCCAGATGATGAAAGAGAGCCTGGAGATCTTGGACGATTTGGATCAGGAATGAAAACCGCTAGCTTTTCTCAAGCAAAGAAATTAACTGTGATCACAAAAGCAAAAGGTAAAAAGTTATGTGGTGCGATTTGGGATATCGATAGAATTATCAAAGATAATAAATGGAATTTAGAGGTTTTATCAACAAAAGAAATATTGGAAATTAAGCATCTTAATCTGTCTAACAAGGATGAATCAGGGACTCAAATTATTTGGCAAAAATTGGAAAGATATTCACAAGAAAAAGATCAAAAAAATAATGGTGTCGCAAGAATCTTAACTGACGATATAAATAAGGTAAAAGATAGTATTTCACTTTTATTTCACCGTTATATTAAGGTCGAAAAAGACGATAAAAACGATAAAAAGTGCAAAATTAAACAAATCAAAGTATTTATGAATGATGTTCCAATTGAAGCCACCGATCCTTACATGAGAGATTTTGATGGCCACGAGGAGGATGAAATAAGACAGCTATTTATGTCAGAAGGAACAATAAATGTAAAAATTCATAATATACCTCATCCATCGAAATTAACTGCTGAACAAAAAAGAAAGGTTGGTGGTGAGAAAGGCTATAACACTGGGCAAGGTTTCTACATTTACCGAGATAAAAGGTTAATGATACCAGGAGATTGGCTCGGTACCCACGCCGCCGGTATACTTGGTAATAGAGCGAGAGTAAGAGTCGATATTCCTTCCACAATGGACCATGTTTATGGAACCGATGTTAAGAAAGCTGATTTTCAGTTTCCTCTAGCATTCAGACAGCATCTCTCTAGATTAGGCAAAGTAGCAAAGGAAGTCGGTAAACGTGACTATGTCAGGCGAGGCAGGAATTCAATTGATGCAAATACAGTTTGGAAAATCATCCAGAATCAAGATGAAGATACGGTTTCATATAGAGTAAAATCTGATAATGATGAAGTGCGAGGCATCATGCAAAGATTGGATAAAGAAGGTCGAAGTAGATTAGCGAAGTTTTTTATTCAACTTGGAAATGAGTTGCCATTGGATAACATACTTTTTTTCATGGCGAATGATAGAGACAAGATCACAGAATATAATGATTGGGAAGAGTTACTCAAAGAGAGCCTGCAAAGAGAGCCTGAATCCAATTAAAGACATGAAAAAGGATCATTAATTATGGATAAAAAAGTAATGATAGAAAAGTTGATCTGGTTGTGTAGTCAAGAACTAAGATTATACAAAGAATCAGGCACGTCGATTGAAAGAAAAGTTATTTTGGAAACAATTGACGATGCAATTAAAAGGGCTGATGAGAACATTAGTGATTTTGATGGATCAACGCTGACCGAAGAGGATATTGGTGATATAGAATTTGAATTAGAGTCCCGATTTTCTGTCAGCATCGGTTCGCAAACAATCATTATTTCTGATCCAGGAATTGATAGAGGTTGGCTGAATTCAATTACAGATCCAGAAAGAACTGAATTTGTCAGGCATAAGGATTATGAAGATTTTCTTCACAGTATTGGAAGAGAATACGATGTAGTTAATGAGAACACCAAAATCATTGATCAGATTCTTGACCTAAGTGGTGATCCACTCCGAGAAGGGTCATGGGAAACACGCGGACTTGTCATGGGAAATGTTCAATCGGGTAAAACCCAAAATTATATTGGTTTGATCAATAAGGCAGCAGATTTGGGTTATCAAGCCATTATTATTTTAGGCGGCCATATGAATGAGCTTAGGAATCAGACGCAATTCAGAGTTGATCAGGGTTTTGTAGGTCAAGATACAAGAAAAACAAACGCAACAACGATAGGAGTTGGTATTGACAGAGACTTCACAAAATATGGCTCACATCAATTCACAAAGGGAGAGAATGATTTTTCAAGAACCATAGCCAATCGTGTTGCCTTTGATCTCAATGGCATTTCTTTTCCTGCTGTTTTTGTAGTCAAGAAAAATACAAGTATTTTGGAGAGTCTTTACACATGGATTAAAGAGAAGCATATGCTGAGTCCTGAGGACGGAAGGCTGCTCGATAAGCCTCTTTTATTTATTGATGATGAGGCAGATTATGCATCTGTGAATACATTGTCTGAGCAACAAGCCAATGAAGATAGGAAGGTTACGAAGACGAACCAATTGATCAGAGATATTCTTGGCCTATTTAAGAGAAATACCTATATCGGTTATACAGCAACGCCTTTTGCCAATATATTCATTGATCCAGAAAATGACAATGACATGCTTTCTCATAATCTCTACCCAAAAGACTTTATGGTTAAGGTTCCAACGCCTCTTGCCTATCACGGGCAAGATTTTTTCTTTGGAGATCACTCTGGTGTTCCAGACCATGTATCCCCTTTGATCAATATCAACGTCACTGATCATGAACTAAAGTTGCTTCCAATCGCAGGACAAAAGAAGGACATGGCTGAAGATTTAATGCATGAGCTGTCCGCAGATCTAAAAGAAGCGATTAGGGTATTTTTTATTGCTACTGCTATTAGGTTTTTTAGAGGTGCAGATAAGCAACATCACACCATGATCATTAATATCTCGCACCTTGCAGATGTTCAAAATAAACTAAGAGCTCTCACAGAGCCCTATATAAATGAAATCATTGGTGGAATTAAGGCAACAGAGAGGCAGGATCCAGTCAGAGCCTGCAAGCATCCTGAGGTCAGAGATCTCCATGAAACTTTTGAAAAGATTTACCCTCATCTAGATGAGCAATGGGAGGACCTCTTTCCACAACTTCAATTTGTAGCCAACAAAATTGGCCTAAAAGCAATTAACAGTCATCCGGATAGTCAAGATAATCTTGATTATGAAACCTTTAGTGAGACAGGAGTAGTAGCGATTGTTATAGGAGGAATAAAGCTCTCAAGAGGCATGACGTTAGAAGGGCTCTCGGTCACTTATTTTGCCAGAAGCTCTAAAATGTATGACACGCTCATGCAAATGTGTAGATGGTTTGGTTATAGAAAAGGCTATGATGATTTATGCCGAGTTTATCTAACCTCTGATACCATCGATTGGTATTCACATATCGCAGAAGCAATAGATGAGCTGTATGAAGAGCTGCACTTAATGAATCGTTCAAATAAAACTCCAAGTGATTTCGGTCTTAAAGTTAGGGATCATCCCAGTTCACTAATTGTAACAGCAAAAACAAAAATGAGATCGGCTACAGAAAGTACCCATTCTGTGAGTTTATGGGGACAGAGGCAAAGACGCTTCAGATGGGATGCAAATGATGAAGAATCATTCAAAAGAGGTTTCAATGTAACCGAAAGATTTATCACTAAGCTTAAAGATGACGAGTCGATAGAAAATAATCATGTACCGAACAAGGATGAAATAAAAATCTTTAAAAATGTAAAGCATAGCGATGTGATCAAATACATTGAAGACATGAATATGATAGAAGATGAGATTGGTGACATAGGACTTATTTCACACATCAATGAAATTAGCAGTTTGGTTGATAAGGACTTTCAGGTTGCTTTCAGAACTCTCTCGAAACCATCTAGCGACTGGTTTTTGAATGAGATGAGTGAGGAGGGGATAGAATTTAAGCAGGAATATGAATTTGCTGGAGAAAAAATCATAGTCCCATCCAGAACGGTAGAAAAAATTAATAATATCTATAAGGCGCCAAGAACTGAAATGGGCCAAGGCGGCGATGAATCATGGTTTTTATCTCCCGATGAGATAGCAAGAATAAAAGAAGAAATAATGAACAGAACAGGAAAACAGCCTGACAATAAGCATTATTTGAGATCAATTGAAAGAGACTTCCCGGTTTTGATTATTTATCCTTTTAACCTTATTTTAATGGATCCATATAAGCAACCTGCTGCACAGAGAATAAAAGGAGAATACTCTCTCAAAAGCATCAGCAATAAACCTATGTTTGGATATGCGATTTCATTCCCAATCGACGACCCTGAATTGCTCAATATAGATCCCACAGCGTTAAGAGCAAAGGTAAATAAAAGCAAGAGGGTTTATATGGTTGGTCAAGTATATCGCCAGTTGCAAATGTTCGGCGATATAGATTGTGAAGAAGATGAAGAGGATGCGTATGAGTGATTTCAGAAATGATCCTTGGGAGCATATAAATGAGCCCATATACCCAGATGTACAAAGGCTATTTCGACAAGATGATCGTTTTTGGGTCTCAGTAAATGAGAAGAATGAAAAATTATTTGTGATCAATGTCCCCTTGAGAATCAATGAAGAGATTCCAACAAATTTAAATGTGATCGAAGTAGATATTGTCGAATTTGACGCTGGAAACACTCGATTCCTCTGCATATTGAAAGATGATAGCTTGTTAGAAATTTTCACTCTAATGATTCAGGATATTGCATACAAATGCAAAGATTTCTCGGATTCAGAAGTTATCAATAAGGCGATTGATAGATTATTCACAGAGTGGACACAATTATTAAAGCCATCGCGAGCTGGAATTGGTAGATCAAGACAAATTGGACTCTGGGGAGAACTGTTTATTTTGAATGAAAAAATAAAGCAAGCCTACCCAGTCTCAGAGGCCATAAATTTCTGGATAGGACCAGAAAACAAGAAACAAGACTTTACAGTTAATAATCTAGCTCTTGAAGTTAAAACTACGTTAGCCGGTTCGAGTCCATCAATAAAAATTACCTCACTTGAGCAACTGGAAAAGATCACAGATAAGCTTTTTTTGATTCAATTATTTATTAATCAAGCAAGCAGTGAAGATGCAGACTCAATGAGCCTTCAGGATATTTATGATCAAATTTGGAATTCAATCGATGAAAATGATCCAAATACAAAAACTAATTTTATGCTGAAGGCCGGAAAAATTATGAATAAGGCGAAAAAATCTGAGAAAAATGAAAAATTTTTACACCAATCATATGATCTTTATAACGTCGATGATTTATTTCCATCTATATCTTCATCAAACTTACCCGATCCAATTCGAAATGTGAAATATGAAATCGACGCATCAAAAATTAGGCATTTACTCTCTTCAGAAAAATTAGAAGACATTCTGACGTAGGATAGTTAGCTAGAAAAGCATGAGTGAATTAATAGAATACCACCAACAATTACTAGATCAGTCAAATATCAGTGCTGAAGCAAATGGTTCAATACCTGCATGGGAGTTCTACTCTTTCGCAACTTCTCTTCTTGCTGATGAAGGAATTATTGATGATATTTCTGAAAAGGGCAGTTTTCATCATTACAATCCTAACTATGGCACAAAACTTGATGGTTGGGGATGGAATGAATTAGAAAAAACATTGTATGGAATTGCAGTTAATTTCAATGAAGACCCGAAGAAAATTAAGCCCATTAACAAATCAGACTTAGAGAAGATAGGGAAACGAGTTGCCAAGTTATTTAATTCAATTGATAACGAAAACTTTAGAAATAGCATTGGATATGATGATGCAGCAAGGTTGGATGAAATAAGAGAGCATTTTGAGCATGCGATCAAATTTAGGATTGTGATCCTTACTAATCAGCAAACCACTGCAAGAATGAAAAACACAGGATTTTCAATTGAAAATATCCTAGATAAAAAAACAAGAATCGAGGTCTGGGATATTGAAAAAATTATGTCATTGGATCTTGGCGGGACTGATTCTGCACCAGTTGAGATAGATTTTGTTGAACTCTTTGGATCTGGCATTGAAGCCTTACAGGCAGATGTAAATCCCAACGTCAAATCCTATTTGTGCGTACTTCCTGGAGAATATCTTTCCAAGATCTATGACATATACGGTCAAAGAATACTTCAAAGCAATGTCAGAAGTTTCTTAAATTTTACAATGGGCACAAACAAAGGCATGAGGAATACATTGCTTTTAGAACCTGAAAAGTTTTTTTCATACAATAACGGCCTCACTGTCACTGCATCGCATCATAAGATAAAGAAAGAGGGCGGGAAGCTTCTTATTACTGATTTGCATAACATGCAAATTGTGAATGGTGGGCAAACAACTGGTGCGATCTACTTTTCCCCGCAAGATAAGGGCGGACCAAGATCAGATGGAAAGAATTATCTATGGAAGGACATTGATCTCAGTAAAGTTTTTGTCCAGATGAAACTGACAATTATTGATGATGAAGAGCAATCTCCAGTTATGACTCAGAACATATCAAGATACTCAAATACTCAAACAAAGGTAAACGAGGATGATTTGATCTCAAATGAGCCACTTCACTTAAGAATTGAGAAAATATCAAGAAAAACATATGTCAGGCCTGATGATGGAGTTCCAACAAAATGGTTCTATGAAAGATCGAGAGGTCAGTACAACGTTTTATTGCGTAGACAAAAGACCGATGCAAAGAAGAGGACATTTCAACAGGAATATCCAAAAAAGCAGCTTTTTAAAAAAACAGATATGATGAAGTACGAAAATACATGGCGAATGAACCCACATAGTGTCGTCAAAGGGCCGACTTTTAATTCAAAATCTTTAAACCCATTATTGAAAAAACAATGGGAAAATAATGATAACGACTTCAGGGAGCCTTTTTTTTATGACCTGATTTCCAAAGCGATTCTTTTTAAGGATCTGGACGATGCACTTGGAAGTTGGCTGAGGAAAAATCAATTAACAGGTCACAAAGCGCAAACTATAACATACTCGATTGCTTATTTAAGACGATTGCTAATATTGAATAATCAAAGCATTAATTTAAAAAGAATCTATGACAATCAAAGCGTATCAGATGGACTGTTATCTGAAATGCTTAAGTTGGCTATTCATGTCAGAGAGACTCTTATGGATGAAGCTATTAAGGCAGGTGTTGGTAATGCAGATACCTTTGCAAAGAGAAAACAATGCTGGGATACAATCAGAAACATGCCATATGATCTTTCTATATCAGACGAAGATTTATTAAATATGCAACAAATTGAGGATAATGAACATGAAAAAGATCAATTAGCTTCAGCAGGAAAGCATATCGATATAATTACCCAAGTCTTTGACATCAATCAAAATGAATGGGTGGAACTGTCAGATTATTTGCAAAATGAGGAAAATCTTCCTTATGACCATAAAAAAGTTCAGATAGTGCAAAAGTGCATTCTAATGCATCAAACGCAAGGTGTGAAAGCCGTAACAGAGAAGCAGGCAAAAGTAGCTTTAGAGATTCTAGAAGATGCAATTAAAAAAGATTTTAATTATGTCAGGTGATTCATGTGCCATTTAGGGTAATCTAATTTAATGACAAAGTTAGGGGATCTTTTAACAAAAAGGCAAAAAGATGAGCTTTATGAGTCTTTANCAAAACATGTGCTCAACTTACCTAATGTAAAGCCAAATAGTTGGGATGCTTTCTTTGTCATAATATTTTTAATTCTGATTGCCGATAAAAAAATCAGGCCAGCAGAGCAAGCATTCTTTGAGGACCTTATCAATGCCATTTTTGATAATGATTGGGATTCAGCGCATTTGATTAGAGGTAAGATTCCAAAAAAAGGCAGGCAAATAAATCTCGCAAATAAGGTTTTATCGATTTACGAAGACATTAGATCACTTGATGAGGATGCAGTGATGGAAGTTGTTAAAGCATTGGCTGCAAACATATCGGATAAAGACTTACAAGCCATAAGCCTTTTGTGCATCTCAAGGGTTGCAATCAGTGATCTTGAATTAGCCAAATATGAAAGAAAGTTAATTTTCATGTTTGCTGAAGCTTGGGAAATGAAGAGCGTTCTGAGAGATATAAAATTTACAAAACTTAGAGAGGAGAAGGAAGCAAACTTTGTTAAAACATTATTGAGTGAACATTCAGGCCTAATAGATAGAAGGGGTCTTTCTCATGAGCAATACGAGGAAGTTGTTCACCTGATTCATGAACGTGGCCTTAACATACCTGGAGATGAACTGGTTTCTGAGCAATTCAAACTTTATCGTCATGAGATTGGGGAAAAACATAGTATCGATATAAAAAAAATAAGAAAAGAGAATGATGCTCGAATGAGAGAAAGAAAGAAACTGCATATGGAGGATATGAAGGATCTAAATAAAAAATTTCGAAATAAGAAAGCACGTTATGGTCCTGCTTTCATATGTAAAAACTTCCTAAAGAAACTCAATTTTCATAAGAATAGTTTTGATAATCTTGACGATAAATTTGAAAGTTCAGATATTTGGGATCATCTTTTAAAATTGGATGGAGCAAAACATATAACTGATCAATCTATTAGGAATAAAAGAATAAGAGGGAAGAGCGGTTGGCTGGAGATAGCAAACATTGCTACCGGAAGAAGCAATCTTGGAAGAATTTATTATCATGAATCCACAGATAAGAGGTGGCGCTATCATGTTTATGTGGACTCTAAAGTTGATGAGAAATCACAAAAAAAGGTTTTTAAACAAATTGATTCCTGGAAAAGAGATGGATTTGCATAGAAGTGACATGCAATAGTTTCTATTTCCGTCTGAATACGCATTAGTCTTCTTCAATTTTTTTTGGTTTCGAAATACTTCTATTTCCTTTCATGCCAAGCTCTTCAAGTTGCTCCATTTGCCGATGTAAATTTCCTTTTCCTTCAGTTAGTTTATCTTTTGCTTCAATATATGATTTTTCTGCAGCATCTAATTTTGTGCCAACTTCATTAAAATCCTCCAAAAAATTGGAATATTTGGTGAGTATCAACCTCGCTCTATTCGCAACTTCTTGGGCGTTCTTACTTTGCTTATCAACCATCCACATTGATTCGATTATTCTTAAAATGTTAGATAGAGATGTGGGAGTTAAAAATGCCATATTTTTCTTTCTTGCTAAATCATGAACACCCCAGTCGCTTTCTTTAATGGCTAATGTTAGTGCCATCTCATTGGGCACAAAGATATGTACCATACCAGCACAGTTAAGTTCCTCAATTTTTTCGTATTGTTTTTTAGAAAGTCCTCTTATATGTTTCTCCAAAGAAGAAATATGTTCTTCTATCTGTTCTTCCTTGTCTTTCTCATCCTCGCTTCTCATATATCTTTCATAAGCGGTCAAAGAAACTTTAGAGTCAATAATTACATGTCTTTCACCTGGTAGGTTTACAACAGCATCAGGCCTTACATTTTCACCACTATTATTCTTAAATGTTTTCTGCAGATGATATTGAAGGCCTTCTTCTAATCCTGCATCCTCTAATGCTCTCTCCAAAACTTTCTCACCCCAATCACCCTGGTATTTTGGGTCGCCTTTTAGAGCATACGTCAAACTCATCGCATCCTCTTGAAGCCCAGTAGTAGCAGTAAGAAGCTTTTCCATCTGCATATTGAANGATGTTCTGTCCTGTTGATTTTTTAGATTTTGATCATCTATTTTTGATTTTAGATTCTCTAATTCTCTTGTGAGTAATTTACTAAATGGATCAAGTTTTTCACTCAGTCCAGATAGGTGTTGTTTGCGAGTTTTTTCACTCTGATCATAGAATGCTTTTGTAATGGATTTTTCTAATTCTTCTTCTATAAATCTTTTTTCTTCATCCTTGTTATTTTTATTCTTATTGAATATGAAAATTTGAATACCAAAAAGGGTGAAGATACTCATTAAGATAATAATTAATTCAGAACTGGGCATGACTTAATACTAACATCTAGTTGAACTGCAGATAATCATTTTCTGATTGAAAGAATTATTCCTTGATTTGGCGATACATTGCCTTTTACTACTTCAGTGAATGTGCTTTCAATTTCATTGAGGCCTGAACCTCTTTTCACTTTCATCCATTGATCGCTGTGGATCTGAAATTCCTTCAAACTCATGCCAATTCTTTTTTGAACTTCACCAGCGCCCCATTCTTCCGTTCTTTTTTGAGCTTGAGTTGGGGCAAAGAAGAAAGTGGGCTTGGCTCCTGGAAATTGACTCATGTCTCCCTCAAGGTTATCTAGATGTGTCGCTCCAACCTTGCATGAATATTTCACGTGATCATCAAAGTGTTCGTGCAGATCCTTCATTGCTCCATAATGACCAGCCATGTCCACAATCATGATCTTCTGAGCATTATTCATTGTCTTGACCTCATCGTAAGTTAAGACCTCATCGTAGCAATCCAAACTATTGGTGAAGGATTGATTTTTTTCAGATGTGATTCCAATTGTTTTCTTAAGACCTCTTTGTTTTGCCACAAAAGCAAGCGCAATGCTTGTCTTTGATGAGGCACAAGTGATCACATATGCATCGGCACCAAAATGATCATTATCAAACATGAAATCATCCACCAACCATGAGGTGAGAAAGAGGCCCCTTAATAAAAGATCCCGATCTTCTCTCTCTTCCTCATATAGCGGGTTAAATCGAACATCATCAAACCTTGAATAAATCGGTGCCAGTTTTGCTCGGTGTTCACTCACATCACTGAAACCGCTTTTGGTGATTTTACCTGCCTTGGCAATGAGATGAGTCGACATGGGATAAAAGCCCCAGTATCGATTTCCAATTTCAATTTCAGGGTGATTGGATTGAATGACATTGGCATAACCCATCGCAGGGATTCTGCCGTACCCATCGGTGGTTGGAAAAAACTGCCAATAGCCCAACATGTCTCCTGAAGCGGCATAAGAAATATTATTCGAAGTCAGTGCAAATCGATCAACATCAAAGAGCACCTGGTTTTCATTGAGATCGCCATTGAATGTTGTGGTTTGGACTCNCGTGTTGAGCCAATTGGACTTTTCAACCTCAAAGGTTTTGATTTCGATTGGATTACTCAATATCTANGCCATAGATGCGAATCGCATTGTCACGCATCAGCTTCCTTCTGACTTCTGGCTTAAAACCAATCTCATTGATATCATCGGTCGTTTTCTTAAAATCAAGGACTGGGAAGTCTGTACCAAAGATGACCTTGTCTTGACCGTAACTGTTCACGTAATGCGTGAAACTTTTCGGCCAATATTTGGGTCGATGGGCATCGCATCCAATGTAAATGTTTTCATGCTTCCAAGCCATTGAGATCATCTCATCATGCCATGGGATCCCAACATGAATTCCAATGAGCTTCAATTCTGGCAAATCACATGCGACTGCATCGAGTGTGATGGGTTGTCCAACACTTCTTGTGCGATATTCTTTTGAGTAGACCATCGACTGGCCCACTTGCATCTGAATGGGGACATCGAGCTCACAACATTTTGCATAAAACGGATAATACTTTGCGTGATCCGGTGCCAATTCATACCAGTGCGGATATAGATGAGCGCCGATGAAGCCCATGTTTTGCACTGCATCTTCAAAAGCCCTTACACCTTCCATGCCATCAAAAGGATCGATTCCAGCAAGTCCATAAAAACGATCTGGATATTCTTCGCATGCTCTTGCAACAATTTCATAAGGCATGTGATAGCAACCCGGCATGCCGACTCTTCCTGCATGAGCAGCA
>PAWK01000073.1:210-12739 GCA_002714195.1 Gammaproteobacteria bacterium
TCCCANCCNTCNGGNANNTCTTGCGCAACACCACCGATACGAAACCANCCTGGATGCATNCTGGCACCACANATAGATTCNATAATGTTAAANATACGTTCTCTTTCAACGAACATATAAAATATGGGNGACAGTTGGCCCACGTCTTGAGCAAACGTGCCATAAAAAAGGAGGTGACTACATATTCTGAACATCTCCGCAAGCATTACGCGTATTGTTTTTACGCGCTCCGGCACCTCTATTCCTGCCATTTTCTCTACCGCCATTACATAGGGTAGATTGTTCATTACNCCGCCAAGATAGTCGATCCNATCNGTGTAGGGNATGAAGGTGTGCCANGACTGCCTTTCTCCCATTTTCTCGGCACCTCGATGGTGGTAACCGATATCAGGTACCGCATCAACAAGAATTTCACCATCNANCTGNACAGCTATTCGGAAGGCTCCATGAACACTGGGGTGATTCGGACCAAGATTGAGAAACATAAATTCAGAATTTTCAGATTTGCGTGTCATTCCCCATTCTTCCGGGTTGAAAAGTAACGCTTTCTGCTCCTCTTCAGCCTTGTCATCTTCTAAGGCAAAGGGTTCCATTTCGGTCGCTCGAGCCGGATGCTCTTTTCTCAGAGCATGCCCCTCCCAGGTTGGAGGTAACACTATTCTGTAAAGATTAGGGTGGCCTTCAAAATTGATACCAAACATGTCCCAGACCTCGCGCTCATACCAATTTGCGGCCGGCCATAAACCAACTATAGTTGGAACATTCAAATCCGCATCCATAAGCGGTACTTTAATTCGAAAATCGCGATTTCCAGAAAAAGACATCAAGTGATAGACCACTGAAAATTCTGATTCAGGCTGCCCCTGTCTATTCACCCTCATACGCTCATCTATAGCAGTTATATCAAATAGCATTTCGAAACGGGGGCTTGCTTTATCTCGAAAATAAGTTAACAGAGCCAAGAGGTTTTGTCGTTGAACCCATATGGTAGGAATATTATCGCAAGTAGTCTGCCAGGCTATAATTTGCTGCTCGAACTCTTCTCGGAGACCAATTAGCAAATTAGGACTAAACTCATTATCTGTCTTTGTATTAGTGGCGACTTCCATAACCTTTTCTATTCAATCGTACTTCAACTAAATTATACTGGTACAAATCATCCTTAAACTTCGTTTGGTGGACGCAGCTCCGTTGCCGCAATCCTCTCTGGCCCCCTGACTTTCCGCTGCACTGGATGTGCATCCTTTTGAATTATGCCCTGCTCGTTTATTACCCAACTCAGTGGCCTACGCTCACGACCTATGGAATCTTGCAGTAGAATAAGGCCTTGCAGTAAGGCCTCCGGTCTAGGAGGGCATCCAGATACATAAACATCAACAGGCAAGAACTTATCAACTCCCTGAACCACAGAATATATATCGTACATACCGCCAGAGTTGGCACACGAACCCATTGAAATTACCCACTTTGGTTCTAAAAGTTGGTCATAAAGAAGTCTGACTACTGGTGCCATCTTACGAAATACAGTTCCAGCGATGACGATCATGTCAGCCTGTCGAGGCGTGCCCCTGATTACCTCTGCACCAAATCTTGCTAAATCATGACGCGCCGTAAATGCGGTAGCCATTTCAACATAGCAGCAAGAAAGGCCAAAATTAAATGGCCAAACAGAGTTCTTTCGACCCCACGCAACCATATCTTCNAGCTTCGCCATGACTACGTTTTGCCGAATAAAATCATCAACTGTATTTGATCCAGGTTGAGGTGACGTTGATTCATCAACCGGTTGTAGTTGCCAATTCATAGTTCAAATTCCTTCCTGTTTACAACACCACCTGGACCCTTTACTTCTTGAAGCTCTCTCCTTTGAACGGGTGTNCGCCAATCAAGCGCACCAATCCGCCACAAATAAATCAAAGCNACTACCAAAATAAATATGAAAACACTAATTTCAATAAAACCAAGCCATCCAGCCTCTCTAACGGCAACAGCCCAAGCAAAAAGAAANACAACTTCGAGATCAAAAATAATAAACAGAATGGCTGTTAAGTAGAAATGCACGGAAATTCTGAACTGAGCAGATCCCACTGAAATTATACCCGACTCAAACGGAGTATTTTTATATTTGCGGTTGATCCTCTGACCTAGAAAAAACGATAACCCCAACATCACAAAAACCACCGTCAACACGATNGAAGCGTATANAAGGAAAGGTCCCAAACCATCTAAAAAGTTAGTTGTTTGATCCACCTATCGCTCCGATTTCNAATATTTAACACACANTAGCTGGTATAACGGATTTAACATANTAGNAACGCTTCAACCGAGTGTTTGGATTTACTACATNCTGTTTCTCGTNAGATTTAAGGGAGNNGAANCCCTCAAAAAGACAAATTTGACCAAAAGCGTTGGCGAACTGAGTGGNAGCCTTCGTGCCAATTCTCATAATGTCGGGCAAGTATNTAGTATNGGTCGTTATTTTAATTGACTCACTTCAACGGAGTCGAATTAATGAGTCGTTATAAAGCGCATGGNAATGTACACTTATAGTGCAAGGATGGCAAGTATTTTGTCGTTCGTAGGCCCCTATTTTTAGCTCTTTTCTAACGAATTGTGCCAATATTTTGACACTTAAATTTTTAGTGGCTTCGGTATCAATAAAACCTTAATTTGAAAGATAAGGAGAGAAGGCAGGACTCACGAAATTGTCAAAGTGATTCTCGTCAAATCTTGAGATTAAAAAAACGGCTAGATCAGCGTTTTGGATNATTGGTTTAGATTCTTCAAGCCCCAAAACCATAAAAGCCGTAGCTAATGCGTCAGCTTCAGCGGCTGATTCGCTNATGACAAAAGCAGCGGCTAGATCATGTGAAACCGGATTTCCGGTGCGAGGATCAATCTCATGAGAATAGCGAACACCGTCTATCGTGAAATAATTCCTATAATCGCCAGACCCAGCCAAGCTAAATNCTTTGCCTTGACTGGACANCAGCTGATAAATTTCAANCTGNCNCTCAGAGGGTGTTTCAATTGCGGGCACCCACTCNTCATAACCAGGCTTGAAGCCTTTNAGTTTAATCTCACCNCCTACTTCTATAAAGTAACTATCCAAACCAAAGCTATCCAAAAGCATCGCGATTTTATCCACCGAATAACCTTTAGCAATGCCNCTCAAATCAATTTGAACATCTTTNGTTTTTACGATTTCGGATCTATNTTCATAAATGATTATGNTCTCCGCTCCCATTTTTGATTTTGCATCTGCGATATCTGCNCTCGAGGGAATTCTATCGATCAACNCATCNGATTNTGAGCCGAAGCCCCACAGATTAACGAGNGGGCTTATTGTGATATCAAAAGCTCCATCGGTAATCTGNCTAATTTNNTCTGAAAGTTTTAAAACCTCGATCAAATCATGGGAGCTATTNAATGGAACATCCACCGGAGTTTCATTAAGTGCGGTTAATTCAGAGCTCGGCGAGTAAGTTGAAAAAACTTCGCGATCTAACTCCTGCAGTAGCTCGGCCGTTTGCTCTTCAATCGCTAGAACATCCAAAGATGACGAAACAGCTACAAACTGTATCGCGAAGGTTGTGCCCATTGTGAAACCTGAGAACGAGTAAAGATTTTTTTCCTCACTGTAAAATCCGACTGCNAGGAATAAACCTAACNNTAACAATATNAGAAAACGAAGATACTTAAACATNACTGCAAGTCNGCGAGNNAACGCGCGAGTCAACTTTGCTCTTGAGGATAAACCTGATAATTCACACCAACCATTTTGTAGACCATTCTTGCTACCTGACAACAATAACCGAACTCATTATCGTACCAAAGATATAACACGCAGTTGNTTCCCTGGACTATCGTTGCATTAGAGTCAACAATGCCTGCCTCTCTGGTGCCGACAAAATCACTAGATACCGCGTCGGGTGATTGAGTATAGCTAATTTGATTCTGCAATTTAGAATTCAAAGCAATATTTCTGAGGAACTCATTAAGCTCTTCTTTTGTAGTGCTCACAGAGAGATTTAGNTTCATGATTGCCATAGAAACATTAGGNATTGGCACCCTTACGGCATTTCCTGTTANTTTTCCTGCAAGCTCCGGCACNGCCTTAACTACCGCTTTGGCTGCGCCAGTCTCTGTAAGNACCATATTCAAAGCCGCCGACCTTCCTCGTCTACTGCCCTTATGATAGTTGTCAATAAGATTTTGATCATTTGTATAGGCATGCACTGTCTCAACATGCCCATGCCTTATACCAAATCTATCGTTTACCACCTTTAAAACGGGCGCGATTGCGTTAGTAGTGCAGGAGGCCGCAGTAATTATTTTATCATCAGCCGACATTTGATGATCGTTAATCCCATAAACTATATTCTTCAATGAACCCTTGCCTGGAGCAGTTAAGATAACCTTCGAAGCCCCTTTAGATTTCAGATGAAGTGACAAACCCTCCTCATCTCGCCACTTCCCAGTATTATCTATTATGAGAGCATCATTGATGTCATGGGCAGTGTAATCAATCTCCTCTGGTGAATTTGCATAAATAACCTTTATAACGTTGCCATTTGCGATTAAACAGCCATTCTCCTGGTCGACTCTCAATGTCCCCTGAAAAGCTCCATGTACAGAATCAGAAGTAAATAAATTTGCCCTTTTCTCAAGGTCGCCTTCTCCTCCTGGCCTGACAACAATTGCTCTCAATCGCATCACTTCACCAGTTGATGTGCGCTCCACCAATAATCGTGCCATCAATCTGCCGATCCGACCAAATCCATAAAGAACTACATCTTTAGATTTTTCAATCGGCTTTTCCTTCAGACCATCAAGATAGCTCATCTCTCCTCGAACAAAATCGTACACAGACAGAGATTTAGCACCTTGACTTTCTTGATGTTCCATATAGCGAACAGTGAGCTTTCCTAAATCAATTTGAGCGTGCCATAAATCCAGCTTGGCCATCGCCATCAGCATGGGATGCGTTTCGAATTCAGACATTTCGTTTCTTTCGATTTGTCGCACAAATCGATGAGATTTCATGATGAACGTCACTGACCGATTATGCAAAGGCCGCCCATATATAAATATACCCACGTTTCGCTTGCTAAATAATTGGCCGATAACCGGGATCATCTCTTGCACCAGGGCTTCGCGCTGCTTCCAGTCACCAAAATAATCGTCTACGCTTGGACGCTCCACATGATCCCCTTACTTAATATGAAAATTCTCGAAGACTTATCATTATCTTGCGAAAGGAATACCTATGCAACCAACGACTCATATAATCTTCGAAACTTAAACCCTGATCTTCTTAGGTAGGGCNCGAATGGTTTCGACGTACCCGAATACGCTACAATTGTATAAATTAAAACCCTGAGTCGGGTAAAATTTGAATTAGAAATTCCCGATTCAATTGCGAAGTACAATTATTTACATGAATTCAATCTTTCACCCTTCCCTTCCAAAAGATACGTCATCTATAACCTACTGGCAGAATATTTCAGGTTGCGCCAAAAGCATGGCGATTTGTCATGGGGCGAATGGAGCGGACGCTCCATTGATATTAATCTGCGAAAACAATGAAACTGTTGAACAATTCGTAAGAGAGCTGTCATATTTTTCTCGCACTTTTGACAATTTGCCGATTTTTAGTCTACCCGACTGGGAAACTTTACCTTACGATAACTTCTCGCCCCATCAAGATATAACCTCTGAACGACTACGCACTCTTTACCATTTACCTAAATTAGAAAAAGGGGTTCTGGTAATCTCGATGCCCAGCCTAATGCATAAACTACCACCACAAAATTATATTACTTCAAACAGTCTAGATTTAGTTATAGGGCAGAAATTAGAACTTAGTCAAGCAAAGAAAGATCTTGTCGTAGCTGGATATCAATCAGTCAACTCAGTGCTGGATCATGGCGAATTTACGATACGAGGCTCCATCTTAGACATTTATCCTATGGGCTCGCAATTTCCATATCGCATAGATCTTTTCGACAATGAAATAGAAACACTCAGAACTTTTGATCCAGAAACGCAAAGATCAATATCGAAGGTACAAGAAATAAAGCTTCTGCCAGCAAAGGAATATCCTTTAGATGAGATTGGTATTAAAAATTTTAGATCAAATTTTCATGAAATTTTTGACGTTGACCCTCGCCAATGTCCGATCTATCAAGATGTCAGCGAAGGCCTCGCATCACCGGGATTAGAATACTATCTAAGTCTGTTTTTTGAATCTCTTGACACCATCTTTAAATTTCTNCCCTCCAANTCGATCATACTAAAAGCTGGCGACCTTCAAAGGGCTGGCAACGACTTTTGGCTAGATGTCAAAAATAGATATCTAGAAAAAAACATCGACAGATACAATCCGATCTTAAAGCCTAATAAGATCTTTGTGGAGCCCGATATTCTTTTATCTAAAGTTAAGAGTTATCGCCAAATTGAATTCAAAGAACATAAAAATGCTAGCGACTATAACATTACGAAATTGCCCGAGTTTTTGAGTCAAAAAGCCGATAGCAATGTTTTCCCAAATCTCGCGGATTTCGCCAACAAGTTCCCAGGCCGAATCGTTTTTTGTGCCGAAACAGAGGGACGACAAGAGGCCCTTATCGAACTCTTAGTAAGGTCAGATCTTTGCCCCAATAAAACTTTTAATGTTGATTCTTTTCTNCATAGTGGATCAAAACTTGGCATCACAGTTGCCCCACTAGATCAAGGAATGGTTTCNTTTGACGAACAATTAGCAGTTATTACTGAAANTCAACTTTTCGGCAATCAAATAGCCCAAAGGCGGAGAAGAAGGAGGCGACCCAGTGAAAATACAGATCTAATTTTAAAAAGCCTAGCTGAGCTAAAAGTTGACGACGCGGTTGTTCACATAGATCACGGTCTTGGCAGATATAGGGGATTAGAAACTATCATTACCGATGGACAAGCAACAGAATTTTTAGTCTTAGAGTATGCAAAGGAAACCAAACTCTATATACCCGTCACCTCATTGCATCTCGTCAACAGATATAGTGGCGGCGATCAAGAATCAGTAGTCCTTGATAACTTAGGAACCGAAACTT
This sequence comes from Gammaproteobacteria bacterium, assembly GCA_002714195.1. GTDB lineage: Bacteria > Pseudomonadota > Gammaproteobacteria > Pseudomonadales > Pseudohongiellaceae > UBA9145. The sequence continues at coordinate 7,302 of PAWK01000073.1, forward strand.
GGAAGAAGGCGAAAAGAAAAGCTTCTGAAAAAATCCATGATGTGGCTACCGAGCTTTTGGAGATATACGCAAAGAGAGAGTCTCGCAAAGGGTTTAAGTACAAGATAGATCAGCATGATTACAACAAATTTTCATCGGCATTCAACTTCGAAGAGACACCCGATCAAGCTAACGCAATTGAAAGTGTTCTCGAGGATATGCAAAGTGAACGCCCAATGGACCGGCTTGTTTGCGGAGATGTTGGGTTTGGGAAAACTGAGGTTGCTATGAGAGCAGCCTTCGTTGCAACTCAGAATAGCAAACAAGTAGCTATATTGGTACCGACAACACTGCTCGCACAGCAACACTTTGAGAGCTTTAAAGATAGATTTACTGGATGGCCTATCATTATCGATCTAGTCTCTAGATTTAAATCAAACTTAGAACAAAAAGACACGCTAGAACGAGCTGAAAGCGGCAACATTGATATCCTCATCGGCACTCACAAACTTCTTCACGCCGACGTAAAGTATAAAAGACTAGGATTACTCGTTATCGACGAGGAGCACAGATTTGGAGTGCGACAAAAAGAGAAGCTGAAATCTATACGCACCGATTCAGACGTCCTTACCCTAACTGCCACACCAATACCAAGAACATTGAACATGGCTCTTTCTGAGATTCGTGATCTTTCCCTTATCGTTACCCCGCCGGCCCGGAGACTGTCAGTCAAAACTTTCGTTAGAGAGCATCAAGAAAGTATTATTAAAGAGGCCATTACTAGAGAACTACTTCGAGGAGGGCAAATCTTTTATTTGCATAACGAAGTTAGAACAATAGAGCAGACTTCAAAAAATATTAAAAGCCTAATCCCGGAAGCGAGAGTATGTATTGCACATGGCCAAATGCCAGAAAGAGATTTAGAAAGAATAATGGGTGATTTCTATCATAAGAGATACAATATATTAGTTTGTACCACAATTATAGAAACAGGCATCGATATACCTAGCGCTAATACAATANTAATCGATCGTGCGGATAAATTTGGTTTGGCTCAATTGCATCAACTTAGAGGCAGAGTAGGCAGATCTCATCACCAGGCTTATGCCTATCTGCTTCTACCAAGTCATGGCAAACTTGGCAAAGATGCTTATAAACGAATAGAAGCAATCCAAGCGGCAACGACACTCGGTGCAGGCTTTACATTAGCAAGTTATGATCTTGAGATTAGGGGGGCGGGCGAATTGCTTGGTGACGAACAGAGCGGACAAATGCAAAAAATAGGGTTCTCGCTTTATTTTGANATGCTAGAAGATGCTATAAAGTCGGTNAAGTCTGGCCAGATTCCCTCAGTTGATTTAGACGCTCAAGGAGCAACAGAAATAAATCTTAGAATACCTGCCCTTATACCCGAAGAATATTTGCCCGACACTCATACTCGACTAATTATGTACAAAAGAATATCCTCTGCCGAGGATCAAGAAAAACTACATGATCTGCAAGTAGAAATGATTGATCGCTTTGGCATGCTGCCAAGAAGTCTGAAACGCTTGTTTAATTTGACCAAGCTTAAGCAAAAAGCAGAATTTTTCGGTATAAAAAAAATCGATTCTAATAACAGTTTTGGTAATATATATTTCAGTCAAGAGACTAAGGTAGACCCTTTATCTATTATAGACCTTGTTCAAACTGCTCCAAATCTTTATAAATTTTCCAATACACACCAACTGCACTTTTCATATGATAACGATGATCCTGATTTGAGACTGGAATTTGTAGATAAACTTTTGCAACAATTAAAAATTGTCACTTAACAAACTGAANAATGATCTCTCATACAGTTAACAGAATATTTAGACTCCTTATAATACTTAAGTTAAGCCTCTTGATGAATAATAGTTCATATGGACAAGATCGTTGGTTTCAAATCGAATTGTCCATCTTTAGTAATGAAAATGTTGAGGATAGAGAGTCTGAATATTGGACCCCAGAAGATACCGATTTGAGTTACCCAAACAACTCTCGAAGACTCTCACTTCTAGCGGATTCATTTTTACCTGAAGAAAATATAAATGATGAGTCCAATGCTGAAGAGCCACTCTCACAAGACGATATTTCTAACATGATACGCGTGGATCAGCTCAAAAACATAAAACCGCGAGAAAGAAACACCGACAGCGATTTCAAACTAATTGACTTTGCTCGCGATGACTTTGCCCAACTATCTCATGATGATAGCGACTTCCAGCAGACAAATAGAACCTTAGAACGCTCATCTGAACATAGATTACTATTCCATGGGCTTTGGCGACAAGCTGTCCAACAAAGCTCAGCGGCAATCCCAATTTATATCGAAGGCGGATTAAACTACGGCGAAGATTATGAATTACAAGGCAGCGTTACTATTCGATTCAATGACGCTGAGGATAGAGTTGTAGTGGATACCCATATTTGGTTAGTTGAATATAGCATCGTTAAAAATACAGACACTGAATGGGTGCTACCCGAAATTCCAAAGTCTATTAGAATAGACAGTCCTATCAACCCTTCATCCCTTACCTATTTCCCGAATAAAGTGTATTTAATGAAGCAGAGCAGACAAATGCGAAGTAATGAATTCCATTACCAGGATCATCCTGCCCTGGGATTAGTAATTTCAGTCAAACCGTATGATGTCCCATCAAGCCAGGCAATTAAGGGCCATTTCTGATCAAGAACTTTCGTTTTAAAATTCAAGAATTAAGACTAATAAATTCAGAAACCATCTGGCTAGCAAACCCCATACCGTTCTGCGCTATATGATTGATTTTATCCATATCTAATTTTTCGTCTTTGACACCCGCCGCCCAATTAACGCAAAGAGCAATCATGGCATAATTTAACTTGAGTTCCCGAGCCAAGGCTGCTTCAGGCATTGCAGTCATGCCAACTATATCGCACCCATCTTGACTGAGACGACCAATTTCAGCCGCAGTCTCGAGTCTTGGACCTTGCGTGCACCCATAGACTCCATAATCCAGCAAAACCTTCTTTGTAGCTGAGTTTTGATTACAAAGATGGAACGCTTCCCTTAGTTTCAGCCGCAATTCCTCAGCGAAGGGAAATGTAAAATCTATATGAGTCACGTNATCTAAATCATCTTCAAAAAACGTCGTATTTCTTCCATATGAGTAGTCAATAATTTGATGTGGCAAGATAAATGCCTCAGGTAAGGCTTTAAGGTTTATCCCTCCGACCGCGTTAATAGCTATCATACTTTTTACCCCTATCGCATGAAGGGCCCAAATGTTAGCTCTGTAATTTATCTTGTGAGGCGGAATACTGTGCTGTTTGCCATGTCGTGGAAGAAAAGCAACCGTAGTAGAATTATTCGAATATAGCTCAATAATGACTCGATTTTTAGTGAATGGCGTCGCAATTCGCTTAAAACCAACCTCTTTAAAACCCTGAATGCCATTAAAACCAGTTCCACCAATAATCGCCAGCATGATAAATTCTATCCAAATGTTTTACTTCGAGTATATATTAACCGTTAAATTCAATAATTTTATATCTCACTGGGCTAATTATTTTGATATAGATGCGGATACTATAGCGCACTAACTTTATGCGACAAATAAGAAGAAGTAACTAAATGAATTATATCTCAGCCACCTGCAAATTTTCCAAATCGAGGGTATACCGTTATAGTCTGCGAAGAAGTTGGTCTCAAGGTAATAGCAAGCAGGTATTATTTATTGGACTCAATCCTTCTACCGCAGACAGCAAATCTGACGATCCGACAATTCGAAGATGCGTTCAATTCGCTAATGACTGGGGCTTTAAATCNNTAGAAGTGGTAAATCTCTTCGCTTATCGCGCTACCTATTCTAAAGATTTGTTTGGAGANAAGAACCCTATAGGGTTGTATAACGATAATTGGATCAAAAGAGCACACGAACGCAGCTCTTTAACAGTTGCTTGCTGGGGTTCCGCNGGGCGTTTTAAAAATAGATCAGAAACAGTTATGAATTTAATAGACAATCTCTTTTGCATAAAGTTAAACAAAGATGNCATGCCATCTCATCCACTTTACCTTAATTCAAAATTGACTCCGCGACCTTACTCAAATAATACACCGTAGGCGTTAAATAAATGATTGCTGCATATCGGCGCATATTGATGACCCTCTGGAAAACCGCNGGATTAAGTGTGACATGGCGCAAGCTNCTGTATCGCAGACTTCGCCAGCATGGCGANGCACCCAGCTATCCATTTTTAAAAGATTTTTATGGTTTTACCTATCACGGCAATCTCAACAACAGCATCGACGCAAATATTTTTTTTTACGGCGCTTTCGAAAAGTCTCTACTTTTTTTCTTAAGAGATACTTTGAAGACCATCNNTGAAGAAACGCCAAAGCCTATTTTTATGGATGTAGGCGCAAATATTGGGCAACACTCGTTGTTTGTATCCAAATATGCGTCGAGAGTAATTGCTTTCGAACCCTACCCCAAAGTGANNACNAAATTTAAACAGCACATAGAAAGGAATCAAATATCAAATATTGAAATTTTTGAATACGGTCTGAGCGATGAAGCAGAATCTCTCAGCTACTATGCTCCGACTGGCAGTAATGAAGGAATTGGGTCATTTGATGAAAACACACAAAGCAAAGGTAACANGTGTTACGGAAAACTTGAGTTACAAAGAGNGGANGTAGCCGTTGAGAAAGGCTCNTGGAGCGACATAAAACTAATTAAGATCGATGTCGAAGGGTTTGAAAAGAAAGTAATAAAAGGCTTAAGAAAGACGTTAAAAAAAGAAAGACCTATAATAGTTTGCGAAGTAACCTACGGACAGCAACTTTCTTTCAAAACCATTGAAGAATTACTAGACCATTTACCACCAGAATACGAGATTCTCACNTTTCTTACCAGAAAACCTGATGGGACGAAAAATAAGAGGANGGGTTCTTTCGCCAAAAGGAGTGGANATTATGAGTTAATTACTCTCAAATCGTGGAGAAATAATGGACAGGACAATCTTGTTATNATCCCCATCGAAAAATCTGCGAATGTTCCTCACAAAACAATCGAAAAGCATTAGAAAAAAAGGCCTAGCGCTAAGAAACCAATCCTAACCTAGGCCATTATTTTTCCGTATCTTACAGGATANTCTATCGCCTTTACTGAAAGTTTCTTTAGTAAATAATTGTTTTAACTAAATATTTAATCTTCCCTGCAGTGCCGCTGAGAAGCTCTTTTAAAAAGCCATCCAATGAACTAAGCAAAGGTTGTAAGCTGTTAATATAACTGAAGTTTTAAAGTAATTGAAGTAACAGGCAGACTCTATGAGGCAATGGCGCGCCCGGGAGGACTCGAACCTCCAACCCCCTGCTTAGAAGGCAGGTGCTCTATCCGGTTGAGCTACGGGCGCCAAAAACGTCAGCTGTTATAGCGGTTGCATTATATGCGTCA
>PAWK01000074.1 GCA_002714195.1 Gammaproteobacteria bacterium
CCTCAATCATAACTTTTTATGAATTTTGGTGCATAGTGAGGCGTCTAATCACGTTCAGTTAACCTCAATCAACAAAGCCAAATGGTCGGTAGTTTATTGTTTGTCTAAAACTAAGCTACTAGTCGGCAGGATAGGTAAATTTAATTAATGCGAACTTGGAACATTTATAATTGCACGGGCAGAAAATTATACTAAGAGCTCTAAGATTCCTTAGCAGAAGCCACTTAGATACTCAGCCATTACTAAAAGACAAGAGTGAGCAAGTTGTTTGCTTCGAATTGGAGACCAGCCAAATTCTTCGTCAGGTGTATCAATCGTGTCTTTGAATGGCATCTCTAAAGTCATNGCGAGACAGTTNTGGGTGGCAGCCNTNTGAGTNGCGCTCATTGNCATNTTNNCAAGCCCTGGNCNTTTTGCAGNATAACCCACCTCTGTTTGAAAATCCGGNTTTAATTGCGCGAGTCGGCNTTTAAAGAAATCCAGTTGAGCTTGTTTTTGNNNATNCCANCCNNCTATGCCTTCTGTTCCAGCAATGAAGCAGTATGGTAAAGANTCATCTCCGTGAACGTCGAGAAAAAAATCTACTCCGGTCTCCCGCATTTTCCTTTTTACGAAATATACTTCAGGACTTTTGTCTAAGGAAGGATTTTCCCATTCCCTATTCAGATTTCTTCCAGCGGCATTTGTCCTTAAATTCCCTCTGTAGCTACCGTCTGGATTCATATTGGGAACTAGATAAATATCGCATTCTTTGAGCAGCTGTTTAACAAAAGTTTTTGGCCCATCGACTAGTTGTTCTATCAAGCCTTCCATCCACCATTCTGACATAGACTCNCCAGGATGCTGTCTTGCAATTATCCAGAANACTTTCCTCCCCTTTTTTTCTGGATTNCTGGAGAATCGTACCAATTCGANATCACGATCTTCGATAGTTTTTCCTAGAACCTCATGCCGACAGAATTCAGATNTTAAAGATGATGCAATGAGGGCGTAGTGTTGTTCTAAAGTATAAGGGACAAAATATGCGAAATAAATTATGTCTCTGACTGGTTTAATGACTATCGCTAACGAATCTCCGATTAACTCTGTTTCATGACGGAACCAATTGCTTTTATCATAAGAGCAACACACCCGATAACCTTGAAATCCCTTAGGATACGCTACACCTTGCGCATTACGAATATAAATTTTGCACTCTGTATCCTTGACTCCNGATAGTCGGAAGTAGAACCACTGGTAAAAATGAGAATTACTATCTTCCTTTATTTCAATTTCGATTTCTTTGGGCGAATTACAGTTTATAATTTCAATATTACCTGAATCGAAATTCTGGGTTATTTCCACTGCGGATTCCTCTTCAAATTTAGCTGAAGTGCTGGATAGAGAGTATGACTTTGTTNACTCGATTTTGCTATGATTANGCAACAAATTAATAGTTAGCCCAAAGTTGGCTGCAAGCTAATCGAAATGGTAATCACAGAAGATCTAAATGTTGCTTCTAATGAAGCTTTAATTACACCCGAACAGTTAAAGNATGAAATGCCTTTAACTGGCGATGCTCTTGAGTCTGTTAAGAGCGCTCGGAATACAATTTTTTCAATTCTTGATAGAAAGGATCCTAGAATTGTTGTGGTCGTCGGCCCTTGTTCTATTCACGATACAGACGCTGCAATGGANTATGCGAAGAGATTAAAAACTCTCGCAGACCAAGTCTCTGATACACTATTTATAGTAATGCGAGTTTATTTTGAAAAGCCTAGAACTTCTATTGGGTGGAAAGGTTTAATTAATGATCCACACCTCGANGATTCATTTAAAATACAAGAAGGCCTCAGGTTAGGAAGGCGATTGTTGCTTGATATTGTCGATTTAGGATTGCCAACTTCTACGGAGGCACTTGACCCTATTTCGCCTCAATACATGCAAGATTTAATTGCCTGGTCCGCTATCGGTGCTCGAACAACAGAATCGCAAACCCACCGGGAAATGTCTTCGGGGTTATCTTCTGCTGTCGGATTTAAGAATGGTACTGATGGNGGGCTGACAGTAGCTGTNAATGCAATGCAATCGGTATCCAGCCCGCATAGATTCCTTGGGATAAATCCGGGTGGGCAAGTTTCTGTTGTTACGACTAAAGGTAATTCTTATGCTCATGTGGTTTTGCGAGGCGGAAGTAATGGGCCAAATTACGACTCGGTCCATGTTTCTCAATGCGAAGAAGCTTTGGCGAAAGGCGGAGTGAGCAACAATATAATGATCGATTGCAGCCACGCAAATTCAAGTAAAAACCCTGATATCCAGCCGTTAGTATTAAATGATGTTACCCATCAAATACTCGAAGGTAATAAATCGATTATGGGGGTGATGTTAGAGAGTTTTATTAACTCGGGAAATCAGTCGATTCCGGAAAACCTTGAAGATTTAAAGTATGGAGTATCAGTGACAGATGCTTGCATGGATTGGCCTACGACCGAGAGAGCTATATTGCAGATGTCTGAAAAAGTNAGGNAAATTTTAAAAAACAGAAATATTTAAACCCTCATAGATACCAATACTTCATCCCGGTTTATACACTTGTTTTGAAGANAGAAGCTTAAAGTTTTACTAATCTTATAGATNATGCACTGTTTGCGTATGCTAAAGTAATGNACTGACTTTCANCTTTGCTCAGGTTTAACCACTTCTCAACGAAAGGATTTGTCAAAAGCGTATTCTTATAACTGTTAGCTTCGCTGCATAGNTCTGCNCCATAGGATTCGAAACAAATTGCCATTGGTGCAAACATGCAGTCGGCTGCAGAGAATCTACCAAATAGATAGTTTCCNNTTTGTCCAAAACGNCGTCTACAGCAACTCCATATTGCATCTATGCGNGCTATTTCGTTCTGTAAATTCTCACTAGTCCTGAGTTTGTAAGATAGATTACAATTCATTGGCCATTCTTTTTTTAAATTTGGGAACTCTGAATGAATCTCCGCGCTTACTGACCTAGCGTGAGCCCTTCTTTTATNANCCTGAGGCCACCCAGCTCCATTGAGTAGNTTCTCAGAAATGTACTCGCATATTGACAGCGAGTCCCAAACAGTCACATCCTTATCTATAAGTACGGGGACTTTAAGAGATGGAGAGTAAGGTCCAAGTCTCTCCGCTGTATCTTTTCGGAAGAGGGGTATCTGAACTTCATCAAATTCACAGTTAAACATCCTTAATAATAGCCAAGGGCACAATGACCACGAAGAATAATTCTTGTTTCCAATAACCAACTGAATATTTTTCATTTTAAGGCCTCTATTATCTACTCACTGTCTTTTACAAGTTGTTTGGTGACGAAACTGCCGTCAGCTCGTATATGAACTGTTACTCTCCGATCAAAGAAATCCGACTCATAACTGGAACCTGACTGTAAAGGCTTTGTGTCTCCATACGCCACTGTAGTAACAGATGTTTGGTCGATGCCATTCTGCGTCAGGAATTTTTTTACTGAATTACTTCTTTGTTTTGAAAGTTCTAAATTTTTTTGAGGATTGCCTTTGCGGTCTGCATAACCGAAAATTTCTATCCTGGAATTCTCGAGTTTATTCGCTTGACTCACCATCATCTTGAGCTCGTCTTTATAATGTTCTTCAATTTCACTGTTGCCAGTTTTAAAATGGATTGAAATTCTAGCTTCGCAACAGTTAGAACCCGNGATTAAGTTACCGTTTTNCCCCGAATTTTCTCTATAAGATATATTACGCCTANNAANNTCTGAATTTACCGAGTTATATCTTTGATTAAGGCTAGTCANTTGATTTTTTGTTGAGGCCAGCTCTAAATTTGCTTGTTGCAANGAAACCTGCATAACTTTCAAAGCCTCCTTATCTGACGCCCATTTGTCGCCAAGAACAGCTCCAAAACCTATACCAAGAATTACTCCCGGAGGGCCTCCGGCTAGTCCGCCTAGTATTGCTCCGCTCATAAAACCNGCTGTTTCCGCGACAGAAATGNTGCTGTTGCCGTTCTGTTCTGNTTCTGCATANAGGGCGNTCGTAAAAAAAATAGCCGTGACTGCTAAAAAATACTGTTTGAACATGTCTCTCTTCCTCCCCCGTGACCACCTAAATTAATTATGAAATTGTTGGTCTATGAAAATAATAAAAAGCTGATTAATCAGAATAAGAATTCTTAGTTTGTATTAAAAAGCTTATTTCTCACAATGAAGAGCTGTTATTGGGGCTATGTCGTGATTAAATATGTCAGAATAATGGCAATGCTCGATTGGTGTTTTCTTGTGCTCTAGNNCAGCGTTTAATTAAGATACAGTTAAGATACTGAAGTATCTTTTGGACGACCGCCAACTTGGAATCGACCTATGAGTAGAAGAATTGCAATAGTAGAAGATGAAGCAGCGATAAGAGAGAATTATGCTGATGTTCTTCGGAAGCAGGGCTATGAGGTGCAGACATACAGTAACCGTCAAGACGCGATGTCTGCGTTTGACCTACGTCTGCCAAACCTAGCTATTATTGATATCGGTCTTGAGTCAGAAATAGATGGCGGCTTCACGCTATGCCAAGCCCTTAGGTCATTATCTGAAACACTCCCTATTATATTTCTAACAGCCCGAGATAATGACTTTGATACAGTGAGTGGTTTGAGAATGGGGGCTGATGATTACTTAACCAAAGATATTAGCTTGCCTCACTTATCAGCTCGAATTGCAGCTCTATTTAGAAGATCTGACGTTATTGACCAACCAACGTCGCCAGAAAACCTTGTTGAGCGNGGGCAGCTAAGGCTAGATATTGGGCGTCTTACTGTCCATTGGAAAGAAGAGGCAGTCCCCCTTACGGTTACAGAGTTTTGGATGATTCATGCNTTAGCTAAATTTACTGGTCATGTTAAAAGTAGGCAGATACTNATGCAGGAATCCAAAATATTTGTGGATGGCAGNACTATTACTTCTCACATAAAGCGAATACGTAAGAAATTTATGCAAGTTGATTCAAAATTTGATTGTATAGAGACCGTTTATGGAATGGGTTATCGTTGGAATCTAGAGCCGCAGGCAANTACTAATTAGACAANATGAAATTTCTATTTAAAAAANTATTAGGGATTCGATTTAAATTAGTCTTCTTATCTAGCTTTTTGCTAGTTATACCTTGGCTTGGGTACTTATATATACTNGAGATGGAAGAATATTTACAACTTGGACAAGANCAAACTGTGTTGGGNACAGCTCAGGCTTTAGCGACTGCTCTTAATGAACGACCAGAACTATTCAATGAGGGAAGCTATAGTCCAGCGAGAAGAGCAGAAGACTTATATGTTTATCCGATTTTTTCAGCTCTTGAGCTTGACGATGGCTCCTTAGTTGATTGGGGTGCATATCAGCAATATGAAGTTAGCTATGATTCTCAGAATTATCTTCGCACTCCCCTAAATCCAGCTCGCTATTATTTGAATGATGATTCTGTCAGTTTTAAAAATATGGTTGGGGAATATGATGGATCGCTTTATGCGTACTTCAAAGTCAATGATGACAAAATAATTTACCGAGACAAGGAAGCTTTAAGCGTCCATAGGAGTGATTTTTTACAAGTAACAATGTTAGATATAGACGGCTCTGGGATAACAAAATATGTAATCGCTCCTTACGGGCCGGAGCCTATTTATCCATTTGAAGTAGAGGATGATTACTCTAATCCTANATATGAAGGTCGAATTACTGGTCAGTGGTATGAGACGACAAGTGGTTATGAAATTGAGCTACAAATCCCGATGCAGATGCTTGGCGATAGGCTTGGTTTTACTATATTTGATGTAGATGATTTGACTGAAAGAANAGTGAGTACAGTGGTCGCAACATACAAAGTAGCAGATGCCGAGAGACTTGGNTCTTTGAGATTGCCCACACCTGAAATCGACCGAATAGTAGCGGGAATGAACCATAATAATTCCCGCATACAGGTCGTGGATTTCAGCGGAAGGGTTTTGCTGACGGTTGGTGATATCCAATCTGCTACAGGTTTGCAATTGGCCAAGGTTGCATCAGATGATAAAGGAAATAAGTATTGGGAGTTCCTCCAATACCAGATCCTCCGACCTCTTTATGATCGTTTTCTTGTTCAGCCCAGCAATGATTTTATTGATGAGTTGTATTCAGACGTTACGAGGGAAGGAGAGCACATCAACTCTGCTTTGATGGGTGTGCCCTTAACTCAATTTCGAACTTTGGCAGATACAAAGACTCGAATACTAGGAGCTGCATATCCGATATTCTCTGAAGGAGATGTGATGGGTGCAGTAGTAGTTGACCAAAACATGAACGGATTAAGAACTTTCCGAAATCAAGCTCTAGAGCAGCTTTTTAATACTATGCTTGCTGTAATGTTAATTATCGCACTGGGTTTGTTTTTCTTTGCATCNAGAATTGCATCACGAATAAGNTTTCTGCGAAACCAGGCGGAGGGAATAATTGATGAGGTAGGCAGAGTNCAGAATACTATAGTTCCTTCAAAGAGTTCTGATGAGATAGGTGATCTGTCTCGTAGCTTCTCAAGCATCGTTGAGAGATTGACCCAGTACACCAATTACCTCGAAAATATGTCTTCACGACTCTCGCATGAACTTCGAACNCCCGTGACTGTTGTACGATCGTCCCTAGAAAATCTTGGTTTAAATGAAACCAGTGAAGGATCTAAGGTTTATTTAGAGCGTGCTGAGGAGGGGATCAGTCGTNTAAACCTAATTTTGACTCATATGAGCGAAGCTACTCGACTAGAGCAGATGCTTCAAACCTCTGAAAAAGAGAAAATTGAATTGAGNGAGGTAGTTAATGGTTGTGTTGAAGGGTATAAATTAGCTTATACATCCAGCATATTCGAAGCAGACTTTCCACAGTACCCGATTTATATCAGGGGTGTTCCTGAATATATTGCTCAGTTACTCGATAAATTAGTAGCAAACGCAGTTGAATTTTCTAGAGAACAGCAGCCTATTAAAGTCTATTGCAGAACCTTGCGCGATCACGCGATCCTCAAAGTTTCGAACGCAGGACCCTTTCTCCCTGAGGAAATGAAGGAGAGGATTTTTGACTCCATGATCTCTGTTCGATCGCAAGAACGGCAGCAACAACCTCACCTAGGAATGGGATTACACATTGCGCGTTTGATTACTGAATTTCATGGTGGTCAAATCAGNGCGGAAAATCGAAAAGANCGAGAGGGAGTAATAATTACAGTTGTGATCCCGCTTTATTATGATTAGTCACTGCCTGTGTAGTATTTCGGAGCATTTTCTTTAACCACTGGNGAGTTACTTTCCCAAGCATGACATGTGTTTAAAACCGTCGGTGTGCTAGTAGATTTCTGATTAGGCTCTTTTCNGCTCTTATTTTTGCTTTGTAGTGGCCATATAGTTTGCATTGCTACCGTTGCCATTGGAAAAAGTAATTCTGTCAAATGCGTACAGCCACGAACTCCCCCTACCTTTTGCCTGATGGCTTTCCGCCATCCTGGCCCCATCTGTATACCAACTAAACTTTTATATACTGGTGCTATTTCCGGGCAAATCTCAAAAGGACTATTTTCTGTATTAGCACAAACATCTTGTATAAAAAAATCGTNATCTATCGTTATTCGGATAAGCATTTCATGGAGTGGCTCACCGATTTCTAATTGTCCACGCCAGTTGTTTCTGATGGGNTAAGTTTTAGTATCGGTCATGTGTGCCTCTATATCCCATAAATTATCNTCTCGTTGATAACCACGATAATCGATAGCTCTAGTGTGAATGTGCTTTCTTGGTCTGGGCTGGGGTAGTGGCATAATGATTAAGTGAGTCGGAACTATGAGATAAGATTTATAATCGCNATGCTAATATTAATGTAGCATATGGTTGGCTGAATTATAGCCTATGTGTAATTAATTGTGTGCTCGAATTGANCTAATCATGCATAATACCGACTTTCTCAGCATGGAGTGATAGAAATGACTTTAGCTAGTGCAAGGCATATCTTAGTTGAAACAGAAGAGGAATGTTTAAAGCTCAAAGATTTGATTTTAGANGAAGGCAAGGATTTTTCTGAGATAGCACGCAACTATTCAAGCTGTCCTTCTAAGAAGCAAGGAGGAGACTTGGGGAAATTCGGGCCAGGTATGATGGTTAAAGAATTCGATGAGGTCGTTTTCAGCGCAGAAATTAATAGTTTACAAGGACCGATAAAAACTCAGTTTGGCTACCATTTGCTCGAAGTTCTGAGTAGATCATAGGTTAATTGATTCTAAAGTTTGGTTTTCTGAAGTCAATTTAGTAACTATCTAATATGTCAAAACTAGAGGCACAATTTGGTAAATCTGACTATGAAATTCGCTCACGCAAGAACGGATTTAGGGGTTTTCTGAACATTGATGCAATCAAATTGAAGCATAAACTCTTTCGAGGAGGTTGGAGCTCCACGATAAACCGAGAGATTCTAGTCAGAGAGGGAGCAGTCGGGGTGCTGTTGTTTGACCCCAGGCGTGATGAAATAATTTTAGTTCGTCAGTTTCGAATAGGATTGTTGGATAAGACGGAAACTCCTTGGGCTCTTGAGTTAGTGGCTGGGATGATAGAGTTCGGTGAAGAACTTGAGGAAGTGGCTATCCGTGAAGTGAAAGAGGAATCGAACTGTGAGGTGTCGCAACTGGTTAAAATCTGTGATTATTATAGCAGTCCGGGAGTTAGTAGCGAGAAGGTGAGGTTATATCTCGGGATAATTTCCTCTGAAAATATTGGCGGTTTTTCTGGGCTAGAAAGCGAGAATGAGGACATAGAGGTTGTAGTTTTGTCGTACACAGACGCTATTGCAGGTCTAAAGGACGGTTATCTGGCAAATGCCATGTCAATTATTGCACTCCAGTGGCTGGAATTGAACAAGTCGGATATTTTGCAAAAATTTTTGGTTTAATAAATCGAGTAAATTGGCGAGGACACACCCGATATTTTTTTGGGTGCATAAATTTAGAAATTATGCCGCGCAGTAAATACAGTATTGATCTCAAGAAGCAAATGGCAGTCTGTGATGCAAATTACATCCGTCTACTTAAGCTAGTGCCTCAATTGGAAATGTATCGAAGCCAAATTCTAAAAACCGCATCCGATAAAGGTGTTAATTTTGATAATACTTGTAAATACATCGAATTAAATAATTCGGATATTCANAGATCTTTTAATGGATTCAAAAAAGAATTCTATGTGGCGGATACTCTTGCTAATGGTGACGCGGTTACAATGGAGTTAACGGTTATAGAAACTTTCAAATATACAAATACGCTAAAAATANTACAGAAACCCGAACTAACTGAATGGGTTAAGAATCCTGCAATGATTGTCAGGATCTATCATGANGCGAGCACNGCCGAGGTTATTTCGAGCCAAGGGCACAGTAAGTTTCAAGCTCGATATCCTCGAGTCAATTCGATGATGTACCATTCTGATGAAAAAAAGCAGGTCAATGATTTTCTCGGGGAGTGGCTTTCTCTTTGTCTTACAGTNGGGCGGAGCGCTGATGTGCCTGCGTTCGCAACAAAAACATGACCGGCAAGCGTTAGTCAGAGTNTGATGGCATGAGCTCTATCACTCTTGTGCAGCTTACTGACACCCATTTATTTGCTCAGCCNACTAGCGAACTGCAAAAAATTAATACTCTNTACACGTTGAACAAGGTTCTTGATTCTATCAATAGTAATGAGAGTCAAATAGATTGCCTCATAGCTACTGGCGATATTGCTCAAGATGCTTCGTTGAGTGCGTACAAAAACTTCATGCTCGCGATTGAAAAACTTGCAGCCCCTTTTCGATGGATACCTGGAAATCATGATAATGCGAATTTGATGCGAAGAATTTCGGNTGGTACAGACTACAGTCAAAAGAAGCTTAGTTTTGGTAATTGGGAAATTATTTTTCTTGATACAAGTGTTAAACATGAGGTTGCGGGTAGGCTCAGTGAAACTGAACTTGAATTTCTGGAGGAAGCTCTAAATGATGCTGAGTACGACGAGGCTATNCAGAATGTTCTGATTTGCTTACACCATAATCCAATAAATTTTCAGCATAGTTGGTCTGAAAATATGGGCCTAAGAAACCGATCGGAATTTTTTTCTATTATTAAGAAATATCCTNCCGTTCGTTGCGCTATTTTTGGTCATCTTCATCAAGAACTGGATTATATGTATGAAGGAATTCGGTGGCTCTGTACTCCTTCTACTTGCGCGCAGTTTCTCGCCAATGCGGCAAGATTTGAACTTGATTCGAGTAAGCCTGGGTATCGACGGCTTCGACTATATAAAAATGGCTATATCGATACTAAAGTGATTCGTTTGAAAGACGATTATGAGTTAGATTAAAGACGGACTAATTTGTATAGCTAAAAATAAGCAAGATTAAACTTGGTGAGACATTTTCGATTACTTTACTTGCATGGTTTTCTGAGTTCACCGCTATCTGGAAAAGCCGGTAAAAATATGGATTATTTCTGGTCGCTCGATTTTATGGATTCGATTGAGATTCCGAAAATTCCGACAGGCCCGGCGGATGCAGTTAGGTACCTTCAGCTAATAATCAGAAATAGAAAATTTACTTCTAATAGGAAGCTCTCTTGGGGGTTATTGTGCAACAAATCTGTCAGTAATTTTGGATGCGCCGACTGTTCTGGTTAACCCCGCTGTAAGATCCATTCAAGTCCTAGAAAAGATCCATAGGACAGCATAAGAACTACCACACCGACGAGATTCAAAGAATTTTGTATACCCATGAAGAGTAATCTAGATAATTTCTTGGCTTTCGTTCAGAAAGGTGATCAGACTCTTGATTACAGACTAGCCGTGAAAGCATATGGCAAGAAAAATAGTATTATTAGAGAAGGAGGTAATCAAGGTTATGAAAACTATGAGGANGATCTGNCTCATATCTTTGACTTTTTGCTGTCAAGAATTAGCTGATCTGAGCGATAAAAGGTTATTAATCTTCGCCATTTTGAATCCGCTGAATCAAACTTCCAAATGAGCAACACATATAATGCCGATGCTATAGAAGTTCTAACCGGGCTTGATCCTGTCAGGAAAAGGCCCGGGATGTATACAGACACCTCTCGTCCAAATCATCTAATTCAGGAAGTTATTGATAATAGTGTCGATGAGGCGTTGGCCGGGTTTGCTCGGAATCTAACGTTAACTCTTAATAAAGATGGCACCATAGAAGTAGCAGATGATGGTCGTGGTATGCCCGTTGACATACATAAGGGTGAAAAAGTTAGCGGAGTAGAATTGATACTTACTCGTTTACACGCTGGAGGTAAGTTTTCAGATAAAAACTACCAATACTCTGGAGGGTTGCATGGTGTTGGGGTTTCAGTCGTTAATGCTCTTTCGGAATTCCTCGAAGTCGAAGTTAAGAGGAATAGCAATGTTTACGCTATGAAATTCAAAAATGGCAATAAAGCGTCTGAGCTAAAAGTTATTAAGAAAGTTGGNAAACGTAATACCGGGACTATCGTTCGGTTTCTTCCTAATGGCAAGTACTTTGATTCAACAAAAATCTCTGTATCTAAATTGAAGCATGTACTTAGGGCAAAAGCAGTATTGTGTCCAGGGTTGAGGGTGACATTTAACGATAACGCTGTAACAAAATCTAAGTCGGAAAGTGAAGAATGGTATTACGAAGACGGACTAACTGATTATCTAGCTCAAGGAACAAACGGGCTTGAAACCCTGCCGGAAGCACCATTCACAGGATCAGTCCAAGGAAATGATGAAGCTATTGATTGGGCAATCCANTGGTTNCCTGAGGGCGGCGAGGAAATAACAGAAAGTTACGTTAATCTTATCCCGACCCCATTGGGAGGTACCCATGTAAGTGGTCTTCGGACTGGATTGTTAGAATCTCTTAGAGAGTTTTGTGAATTTAGAAATTTACTACCCCGGGGCATAAAATTATCAGCAGATGATGTTTGGCAAAATCTAAGTTATGTATTGTCTTCAAAACTACAAGACCCTCAGTTCTCGGGTCAGACAAAGGAGAGACTATCCTCCAGGCAGTGCAGTGTTTTTGTGAGCGGTGTGATTAAGGACAGTTTTAGTCTCTGGCTTAATCAACATACTGCAGAGGCCGAAGCAATAGCCGATCAGTGTATACGAAACGCACAGAATAGACTCAGAGAAAGTAAAAAGGTTGCTCGAAAAAAAATTACGTCTGGTCCTGCTTTGCCTGGGAAATTAGCCGACTGTTCAACTGAAGATGTCATGGCTGGCGAACTTTTTTTAGTGGAGGGAGATTCTGCGGGAGGATCCGCGAAGCAGGCAAGAGATCGAGAATTTCAGGCGATCATGCCGCTACGGGGTAAGATAATGAATACTTGGGAAGTTGAGTCTACGGAGATTCTCGCCTCACAAGCAGTTCATGATATTGCTGTTGCTTTAGGCGTTGATCCAGGATCACCAAAAATTGACAGTGTCCGGTATGGAAAGATCTGCATATTAGCTGACGCAGACTCAGATGGTCTGCATATAGCTACCCTATTATGTGCATTGTTTGTCAAACATTTCAGAGAGCTGGTGGAGGCAGGCTTTGTATATGTTGCTATGCCACCTTTGTTTCGCATCGATGTTGGTAAAGAAGTCTTTTATGCATTAGATGATGATGAAAAAAAAGGAATTTTAGATAGTATCGCCGCAGAAAAGAAAACCGGNAAAGTGAACGTACAAAGGTTTAAAGGACTGGGGGAGATGAACCCTCTACAGTTACGTGAAACTACTATGGCGCCCGACACAAGGCGTCTGGTTCAATTGAAACTTGAATCAACTATAAGCACTGCGAAGANATCAGGAACCCTGGAATTAATGGATAGGCTTCTTGCGAAAAGCCGTGCAGGGGATAGAAAACAATGGTTAGAAACAAAAGGAAATCTTGCAGACTTTGCGGAGTAGAGAAATGTGTAACTTAATATGAATGAGAATATAACAATCAATGCCGACGGTATTGAAGAAATAGCGCTAAAGGATTACACAGAGCAGGCCTATCTGAATTACTCGATGTATGTGATCAACGATCGGGCCTTGCCAAATATNGGTGATGGCCTAAAGCCAGTACAAAGGCGTATCATTTATGCAATGTCCGAGCTTGGTCTAAAGCAGACGGCGAAGTTCAAGAAATCCGCAAGAACCATAGGAGACGTAATCGGTAAATTTCACCCTCACGGNGANTCAGCGTGTTATGAGGCGATGGTATTAATGTCTCAATGGTTTACTTACCGATATCCATTAGTTGATGGNCAGGGTAACTGGGGATCACAAGATGACCCAAAATCGTTTGCAGCGATGCGCTATACTGAATCTCGTTTACAAAAATATGCTGAAGTGTTGCTCAGTGAGCTTGGTCAAGGGACAGTCGACTGGCGGNNGAATTTTGATGGTACTTTAGAAGAGCCAGAGGTTCTNCCTGCCCGAATGCCTAACGTATTGCTTAATGGTGGCAGCGGGATCGCGGTTGGGATGGCGACCGACATACCCCCGCACAATCTTGTTGAAGTAGCAGACGCCTGCGTGCTGTTACTTGAAAAGCCAAAATCGTCAATTCATGAAATCTGTAAAATAATAAAAGGCCCAGACTTCCCGACGGAAGCAGAGCTTGTGACTCCAAAAGACGATATTGTCGAGCTGTATAAGACGGGTAGAGGATCGGTTAAAACCAGAGCAACTTATGACCTAGAAAATGGGGAGATTGTTATAACCTCATTACCCTATCAAGTGTCTGGAGCAAAAATCCTTGAGCAAATTGCTATACAAATGCAGAAGAAAAAATTGCCAATGGTAGTCGATATTCGAGACGAATCAGATCATGAAAACCCTACGAGAATCATCATCGTGCCAAAATCGAATCGAATCGATAAGGCAGCGCTGATGTCACACCTTTTTGCAACAACAGATTTAGAAAAAAATCACAGGGTTAATTTCAATGTAATTGGGATAGATAAAAAACCCCAAGTTAAGGATATTGCCTCACTTTTAAAAGAGTGGCTGAAATTTAGGACTTCAACCGTAAAAAGGAGACTGCAATATCGGTTAAGACATTTACTTGATCGGCTGCATATCCTTGATGGCTTACTAATTGCTTTTTTGAATATTGATGAAGTGATAAAGATAATTCGAGAGGAAGAGTACCCTAAGCCGGCGCTGATCAGAAATTTCAAAATTACTGACTTGCAGGCAGANGCNATTTTAAATTTGAGACTTCGTCAACTTGCTAAGTTGGAGGAGATAAAAATAACGGCAGAGCAAAAAGAACTAAACACTGAACGAAAAAGATTAGAACAAATCCTTGATTCATCGGTTAGACTGAAAACTTTGATTAAAAAAGAAATTAAGGCTGATGTAGAAGAATTCGGCGACAAAAGACGGACCGTATTTAAGGCACGAGAGGAGGCAAAGGCGTTTAGTGAAACTGAACTTCTCTCAACTGAACCAGTCACCATAGTTCTGTCGGAGCGTGGTTGGATCCGAGCTGCTAAAGGCCATGATGTCGACCCTGTTGCTCTGCAGTATAAATCTGGCGATAGTTTTAAAGTCTCTGCGCACGGGAAAAGCAATCAACAAGCTATTGTTCTCGACTCTACGGGCCGCTCTTACTCCTTGCCCGCACATACTTTGCCTTCTGCGAGAGGTCAGGGTGAGCCGGTATCTGGTAGAGTAGCGCCACCATCAGGAGCTACTTTCGAAGGGGTTGTTATAGGAGACGAGCAAGCAGATGTTTTAATCGCAAGTGATGCAGGTTATGGTTTTGTCTGCCAAATGAAAGATCTTGTTAGCAACAAAAAATCTGGCAAGACAGTTCTGCGCTGTCCAAAAGGTTCAAAGTTATTGACTACCCTTTTGGTCCACGATTATAAGAGCGATTGGATTGTATCAGTTAGCAATGAAGGTCGAATGTTGATATTCCCAATCTCAGATCTACCTAGACTTGCGAGAGGTAAAGGAAATAAAATCATTAATATTCCAACAAAGAGGGTTGCCGAGCGAATAGAATTCGTATCCGCAATGGCTGTTTTATCCCTAGATAGCGTTTTGACTATTTATGCGGGCCGACGCCACCATAATTTGAAGCCTACAGACCTTGATCATTATCGTGGNGAACGTGGACGACGCGGTAATAAGCTACCACGGGGTTTTCAGAATGTAGATAAAATTTCAGTTGTTGTATAAAGAAAACTTAGATAATGAATCTATTCGCTGTATAACTTCAATAACTGAACAGTTTGTTTCTGGAGAAGAAATTTATATTCTGACATTGGCTCAAGCGCGATGTAAGAGTTTAGTTTTTCGCTCTCTCCTACCGTTCCAAAGTCTTCAGCCTTCACTCTTGTCCCATCGCCTGCATTCGTGAGTGCCGGTTCACTAATAAGGATTGAGTCGTTTGGGCATTCCTTTGAAATCATTCTGGTTATATCCAATGTCTTACCTGATAGATTATCCATCTTTTGTGTGATTGGAGAATAAAGAGAACTTAATGAATTTCCGCTGTGTATAGCTAGTCTAAATTTTGCTTGGGCTGAATCCTCCGCTTTACGATTGATCTCACCAAATAATTGCAAGAATAGTTGGGCGCTGCAGATAGCATAAAATGCTTGTTCTTCTGAAATTTCGATTCTACCAAAGTTAATTAAAACTTCATCGTCAGAACAAAAACATACACTTCCGTTATATAGCTGACTGATTTTGCCGCTATAGAAATAGTATTTGTTTAACATTGCGACTAGATCTCTATCTGATAAAGTAGAGGCTAAGTATTGAAAATTACTCATTGTGATGAGTAGGAGCGTAGTGTCTTCCAGTCCTATGGTATCTTTAGTACTTACGTTCTGAGCTCGCGGTTGTCGAACTCCAATGTTTTTTAGAAAAGTGTTTTGTGCAAGAAATTCAGCTGTTGCATTGAACTGCCTTATAGCCGCACTAAGTTCATTATTCTCCTTTGGGACAGGGCAGGTTTCGACCTCACCGCTTCTTATTTTACCAATATAAAAAGACAGTAGGTTTATAGGAAAATTGACAAGGTACTTGTGATAAAGAGAGGTGACTGCTGTGGCTACAACGAGGAGTAGCAACGTTGCAATAATAATTAACACCAAGTTGTCGATCATACTGTCCTCTATATAACCGTTATCGAGTTCCAGACGGACATAACCAATGATCGAATCAGCAATCGAAATCGGTGCTGTATATTCTTTCATTAACGAAGATATAGATATAGAGAATGGCAATATGCTGTTGAAATGGGATTCATCACTTATCGCTCTAGCGATAATTTCACTATTGACGTCGACCACACTAATTTCCTTAATTGTCGAGTTATTCGTTAGGCTATTCAGCACCACATTCATGCTAATTAGGTCCCTTGCGAGCATTAATTCGGTTACCTGTGCAGCTGTTTGCGTAGCTATGCCTTGTCCAAGGGTGTCAGCTTGTTGGCGAAGAATATTTCGTGAGCTATAAGTCGTAAGAAGCCAAAATATGCTCATCGTTAGAAGTAAGAGAGAGCATACCAATAGTGAGAATTTTCGGGAGATTTGAGGCACTCGACTTTGGTGACCAGCTCTGTCTTCATGTTTGCTCGGTTCTTGTATTTTCTCTTCCTCCTGTTTCTTTCTGAGTAGACTTGTTATTTGATACATGTCCTTCGGTTTAGCATATCAGCAGATCTCTAATTAAACGAGCCGGGTCTTGGATGATGCTCCGGGCTCCTCTTGAACTAGGATAGGAACTAGGTACCCAGGTAATTCTTTACGCAATGAATTTATGACACGTATAGCTTTATCAGATGTAACGGAAAAATGAGATGTCCCTATAACCTTGTCAGGCAAGTGTAAGTAATAGGGTAAAATACTGAGAGAAAAAAGTGTATGGCTTAACTCTTTTAATATTCCAGGTTCATCGTTAATGCCTGCTAAAATCACAGATTGATTGAGTAAGGTGATTTTACTTAGTCTTAGCGCTTCTATTGCCGTCTTTACATTATCTGATATTTCCTGACTATGATTACAATGTACGACTATTACTACCTCAAACCTTGACTCATTAAGTATTGCAACTAATTCGGGTGTTATCCTTTGAGGTAAGACTATAGGTACTCGAGAGTGGATACGAAGAATCTTGAGGTGAGAGATCGACTCGAGTTCCTGTATCAACCAGAGTAGTTGCCTATCTGAAATAGCAAGCGGGTCTCCCCCACTGAGGATCACTTCTTGAATAGATGGGTCAGCTTTAATGTAGTCGAGCGAGTTACTCCAATCCTCACGACTAGGGGTATTAGACTTATAATCGAAGTGTCGTCGAAAACAGTATCGGCAGTGAATCGCACAATGGGGTGCGGCTGTCAGGAGTACTCTTGCTTGATACTTATGCAGTAGCCCTTTTACTGGGTTAAACTCAACTTCGTGCAGTGGATCAGATGTATATTCATTAAGGTTTATCTCTTCCTCCTCCGATGGCCATATTTGAAGCAATAGGGGATCGCTCCAATTTCCCTGTTGCATGGCCTCAACGAATGGGCGCGGTACTTTGAGTGAGAATTGGGAAATCGCAGATAAACTTACAGGCTTTTTGTTAATATCAAGGCGCAGAATATGCAGTAATTCCTTTGGATCTGTAATTAGATCAGATAATATCTCTTGCCAATTTTCTGACTTTACTGAAGGAATTATTTTTAGAGCTCTGTCGGCCATTGAACTGCCCGTTATTCGACCTTGCAGGTGGATGATAACAAGATTTCATCCTGCTGACAGAAATTAATAATGATTGTTGGCTACATACTATTGAGGGAAATATGGCAACTTACTCTACAAATGAATTTAAGTCCGGATTGAAAGTACTCGTCGATGGTGAGCCCTGCTCGATTCTGGAAAATGAAGTGGTCAAGCCGGGGAAAGGTCAAGCATTTAATAGGGTAAAGTTCAGAAATTTACTGAACGGTCGAGTATGGGAACGCACCTATAAGTCTGGGGAGTCTATTGAAGCGGCGGATGTTATGGAAACAGACATGGAGTATCTATATAGCGATGGCGAGTTTTGGCACTTTATGAAAACAGATGAAAGTTATGAGCAAGTTGCGGCTGATACAAACGCTATTCGAGAGGCTAAAAATTGGTTGAAGGAACAAGAAATTTTTCAAGTCATTCTTTGGAATGATGCGCCTATTTCAGTAACCGCGCCCAATTTTGTTGAAATGGAGGTTGCTGAAACAGACCCCGGGTTGAAAGGCGATACAGCGCAAGGGGGCACAAAACCCGCTACGCTGTCATCAGGTGCGGTAGTTAAGGTTCCATTATTTGTAAATATTGGAGACGTCCTGAGAGTTGATACACGCACAGGGGAATATCAAAATCGGGTTAACAAATAAATTTAACTATGGATGACTGGAGATCTGGTGCGTCCCTAGGCACACTGAAACTTCGTGCTAAGATACTGGCGATTACCAGAGCGTTTTTTGCAGATAGAGGGATTCTAGAGGTGGAGACGGCGGCATTATCGCGTTCTGCGGCTACTGATGTTCATTTGGATTCCATTAGTGCGTTCTTTCAGCCTACTTCCAACTCTCAAAGGTTTTATCTGCAGACTTCTCCTGAATTGCAAATGAAGCGTCTTTTGGCCATGGGAATTGGTCCAATCTACCAAATTTGCAAAGCATTCAGAGGAGATCCACCTACACCTCGACATAATCCGGAGTTCACTGTACTGGAGTGGTATCGTCCTTCATTCTGTTTGACCCAACTAATGGAAGAAGTCGAAGACTTTGTTAAGGCTACGGTTGGGTGTTCTGAAGTGCCGAAACATAGCTATCTGGAAGTTTTTGAGAGTGTAGTTGGATTGAACCCTCATAAATGCTCGCTAGAGGAACTCAAAAAAGTCGCTCATACTCGTCTGGATGTTTCCTCAACACAACTCCGCTTCTCTGAATACCTCGATCTACTCATGATTGAGCTTATTGAACCTAGCTTACCAGAATATTGCTTTTTGTATGATTATCCGGAATGCCAAGCCGCAATGGCTGCAATAGAAAATGACAGTCATGGAAATCAAATTGCAAGACGCTTTGAGCTATATTGTAAAGGTATAGAAATTGCGAATGGATATTTCGAGCTTACTGATCCCATTGAACAACGTAAAAGACTTGAATTAGATAATATCGAGCGCTCAAAAAAAGGGTTACCTGAGATGCCCATAGATGAAAAGTTTTTAGCAGCACTATCGACTGGGATGCCAAAAGGGTCAGGTGTAGCTTTAGGGATAGATCGATTGCTGATGATCATCGGCGAGTTAGAGGATATAGATAGTGCTCTTACTTTTTCTATAGACCGTGTTTAATGGCGTTGCAAAATCGAGATTAACTGAGAGCCTCTTGCAAAATCCTGTCTTGGTATAAGCTCCTCAATTTCTTGGTTATTGGCCCTGGGGTCCCACTCCCAATCACCGAGCCATCTATAGAGGTTACCCCAAGAACCATCGTTGTTGCACTACTAATGAGCGCTTCGTCTGCAGCTTTTGCTTCTGCGACCGAGAAGGCTCTTTCTTCCACGGGAATATTTGCATTATTCGCAATCTCAAGGATTGTTCGTCGCCGGATTCCTGGTAATATTTCATTTGAAAGGCTTCGCGTGATAAGCACCTCATTCTTTACGATATACGCCGAAGATGAGGCTCCTTCTGTAACTTGTCCGTTCTCCACCATCCAAGCTTCTTTGCTATTCTGCGATACCGCATCTTGCTTTGCTAATACTTGGCCTAGTAGGTTTATAGACTTGATATCTCTGCGTTTCCAGCGAATATCCGGGGTTGTTGTGACGGCTATACCAGTTTCAAAGTCCCGATTATTTAAGATTTCCATGGGCGATGTAAACGCTANGATTCCTGGGTTTGTGGTTTCAGGAAAAGGGAAATCTCTCTCAGCAGGTCCTCGAGTCACTTGAGAATAGACTATNCCTTCTTCTAGCTTATTTTTGTCAATAAGGGTTTCCATCATTTCTATGTAATCTTGCTCAGTNCAGGGCCATGGTATTGATAATTCAAATAGTGATCTTTCTAATCTCTCTAAAAAATAGTCTTTATCGATTAGTTTCCTATGAATTACCGGCACCACTTCATAAATACCGTCACCAAATATAAACCCACGATCGAAGATTGAAATTACGGCGTCTTGCTCTTTAGCATAAATACCATTAACAAATACGATACGACTCATATCTTTCCCGCCCTATTTTATTAGAATTCTTTCGCAAAATTTTCCAGTGCTCGTCCATGCAATCTTTGGACTGTCCAACCATCCATTGGATTGGCCCCTATTGAGCGGTAAAATTGAATGGATGGTTTATTCCAGTCAAGAACAGACCACTCGACNCGGGTAAAGTTCTCCTCATGCGCCAGCTTTGCAAGGTATGCTAACAGCATTTTTCCGAAACCCTTTCCNCGCATTCTGGGGATTACATAAAGATCTTCGAGATAAATTCCAGGCCTTCCCGTAAAAGTAGAGAAATTGTTGAAGAATAGTGCGTATCCCACTGGCTGTCCTTGGAATTCGCCAATAATTACTCTCGCATAGGGTTGGTTTGAAAATAAGCTGCGATGCAGAGTTTCTTCTGTAGCTTCTACTTCATGCAGTAGTTTTTCGTATTCGGCTAACTCCTTTATGAACGATAAAATCAAATCGCAATCCGTCTCATCGGCATCACGTATGAAAAAGTCCTCTATTCTTGTTTTAGTTTTCATGGTGTACTCATTACTTAGCACTAGGTGCTGTCGTGAATTTAAGAGTTTAACTGAATCAAATACTGTTCCGTTAATTGGCTGGCTGCTATAATACGCGCCTTTTTTTTGCCCACAAAGTATTCGATGTAATTAAGGCCATATCTTAGGACTAATAAAGGGGCGNCTAGTCTGTAATCAGTAAGGGAAAAACAATGTCTGACAAGAAAGCTAAGATAATCTATACCGATACCGACGAAGCGCCGGCTTTGGCAACCTATTCTCTTCTCCCAATAATCAAATCATTCACAGCAGGATCAGGCATAGAGGTCGAGACAAGGGATATTTCCTTAGCTGGCCGGATCATAGCGAATTTTCCTGAATTTCTTAGCGACTCGCAAAAACAGTCTGATGCTTTGGCCGAATTGGGAGAGCTAACTCAAGATGAAATGGCAAACATTATAAAACTGCCGAATATCTCGGCATCCGTACCTCAAATGAAAGCCGCAATTATAGAACTTCAGGATAAAGGTTATGCTCTGCCGGACTACCCAGAAGAGCCAAACAGCGATCAAGAGCGGGATATAAAGGCCCGCTACGACCGTATAAAGGGAAGTGCTGTCAATCCTGTCTTGCGAGAAGGAAATTCTGATCGTCGCGCGCCTGCTTCCGTTAAAGAGTATGCTCGGGCAAACCCGCATTCGATGGGCGTTTGGTCGGCTGACAGCAAAACACACGTCTCTAGTATGGATTCAGGCGACTTTTTTGGAAGTGAACAGTCTATAACAATTCCCCAGAGTACGACTGTGAGGATTGTTCACTCAGATCNGAGCGGAAACGAAGAAGTATTTAAACAGGACATTGCTTTGGAGGACGGAGAAATTATTGACGCGGCTTGTCTGAGCAAGGATCAATTAGAGAGCTTCCTCGAGGAGGAAATTAACGATGCCAAGGAAAAGAATATTTTGTTTTCACTGCACTTAAAAGCAACGATGATGAAGGTCTCAGATCCAATAATTTTCGGGCATGCGGTAAAAGTTTTTTTCAAGGATGTGTTTTCTAAATATGAACAAAAATTCATCGACCTTGGAGTCGACCCTAACAATGGGATCGGAGATGTTTACGCTAAGATAAAGACTTTGCCAGACTCAGACAGAGAGGCGATTGAAGCAGACCTAAAGCGTTGTTATGAAGATCGTCCTGAGATGGCGATGGTAGACTCGGATAGAGGGATAACTAACTTGCATGTTCCTAGTGATGTAATCATCGATGCATCGATGCCTGCGGCTTTAAGGACTTCCGGACAAATGTGGGCCCCTGATGGGAACCTACATGACATGAAGGCTGTAATTCCAGACCGCTGCTATTCCGGAGTTTATCAAGAGGTAATTAAGTTCTGTAAAGCTAATGGTGCGTTTGATCCAGTAACCATGGGCAGCGTACCCAATGTGGGCTTGATGGCTCAAAAGGCCGAGGAGTACGGCTCGCATGATAAGACGTTTGAAGTCTCAAGGGACGGAACAATAAGTATTATTGATTCAGATGGAAAGATTTTGTTACAGCATACAGTCAAAAAAGGCGATATCTGGAGAATGTGCCAGGTAAAGGATGGGCCAATTCAAGACTGGATTAAACTTGCGGTTAACAGATCGCGAATTTCAAATATACCAGTTGTCTTCTGGTTAAACGCTGATCGTGCGCATGACTCTGAATTAATTAATAAACTAGAAAAGTATCTTCCAAATTTTGATACTGAAGGGTTAGAGATTCACGTCAAAGCACCGGCCGAAGCAACGAGGTTCTCTCTAAATCGAATTAAAGAAGGCAGGGATACTATTTCTGCTACTGGGAATGTGTTGAGAGACTACTTAACTGACCTATTCCCAATTCTTGAATTAGGGACTAGCGCCAAAATGCTTTCTATTGTCCCACTTATGAATGGCGGCGGTCTTTTTGAGACAGGCGCTGGAGGCTCAGCTCCTAAACATGTGCAGCAATTTGAGAAGGAGAATCATCTTCGTTGGGACTCGTTAGGAGAATTTCTAGCCTTAGCAGCATCCTTGGAGCACTTAGCGAACCTCACCGATAGCTCAAAGGCAATGGTTTTGGCAGAAACTCTTGATAGGGCAACCGGCGAATTCTTGAATCAAAATAAATCGCCCTCTCGAAAGGTAAACGAGTTAGATAATCGTGGATCTCATTTTTATCTTGCTCTGTATTGGGCGGAAGCTGTCGCGGAGCAGACGAAAGACATAGAGTTAAAAACAAGATTTCAAGGCTTAGCTACTGCGTTACGAAGTGCTGAGGAAAAAATTGTTGAAGAGCTAAATTCGGCACAAGGGGTGGCCGTCGATGTTGGTGGGTACTATAAACCTGATTCAGTTAAGGCTTCTTCTGCGATGAGACCTAGTTCGACTTTTAATGAGATTCTCGCTAATCATTAAGAATAGAGTTTTTCTGCTCGTTAAAATTGCGAGTATTATATCTAGATAACTTTCTAATGGGAGTAATTAACCTCGTCGAGAAACTAGGATTCCGAATTCATCAATTTCGATAAGTACACGCTCGAAAGAAGAAATATCTATCGGGGGGGCTTCTGAATCATCGTGTTGTGCAAATACAAATGTCCTAAGTGAATCAACACCTCTTTGGGGTAAGCTTACTGTCTGGGAATCAAAGCCCTGAGGGATAAAGACGCTGACTAAGTCTATTTTGTCACCAGCCTCTGAAATAAAACGTCTTTGATTTGAATACCAAGCGGTTTTTGTTGATGGAAATTCATCTAAGATTTCTTGGTCATAAACAAAAACAATATCTACTTGTGTGATTATGATCGCATTAGGGTCTAATCTAGACGAGATGTATATAGAATTTACTTCACCAGAGCTAGCTTGAGAAAAGAGAGCAGCAAATAAAAGTGCTGTCGTATATTTATAACTAATCATAGTTCGAAAGAAATATCTCTTGGAATTCAAATTACAGTTCAAAAAAAAGGCCAGCAGATTTCTCGTGCTGGCCCTCATTATCACTCCGATTATGGCTTAGTTTTCTTCAGTCTCAACCACACCTGTCTCTGACTTGGGGCTCCCATCTCCATTGTTGCCTAGAGCCTCTTGATACCTCCATCCGGCCAGGATACCTACTAAACCGTGATTGCCTTCATGGCAAGCATACTCATAGATAGGATCTGTTGATGCACGTAGTGGGAATTTGGCTGACCAAGGTTCATCCCAGGAGAGAGGATCGTTTACTGTAAAGTCATATTCCAACGTAGACTCGTCAATTCGCTTTATGCGCTCCTCCACTACCGCTTGCTTGGACATTCCACGTAAGTTGTAATCGTGGTACCAATTTTCAGTATGGATCACAAGGGTATCTCCTTCCCAGTAAGCTACAGAGTCCCCTTCCCACTTCAGCTGCTTGGTATTGTGCTCACTATCTAACCGGATTATCCGCGCCGAGTGCACCATCTCATTTAAGATCATAATCTGATCTTTTGTTTGCACAATTTGCATGTTGTTATTGTAAGAGCCGGGAATCATTGGAGGGCCTGCTACGAATCCAACTAGACAGCGATCCACTGTTGTTCGCCCTTCGGGTCCAGCACTTTCAAATACCATTTGTCCATATGTCGAGCGTCGTTCCCTGCCTGCTGCGTTCACTTGTGGCATTCTCCCATTGGGAGGGTCATAGATTAAACTGGTTCTGCGGTCCGCTACTGTATTTTCGCCGCGCTCGTACCAGAAGTTATTGTATGAAATTACGCCAGGTGGGTAACCAGCTCCCCCAACCGAATCAATAATAAGGTCCCTATTCTGACGCCTAAGTTCAAATTGCTCCCACTCTGCTGCCTGCTCTGGAGTAAGGGTTTCGAGATGCTCCAACTCTCTGGGTCTATTAAGGGGCGTAATAGTCCTAAAGGTATAAGTACCTTGCAGATCGGGATGACCGAACTCCGTTTTAGCAAAGTTATCTGTTTGACCTAAGGTCATAGGCGCGAGTAAAACGCTTAGCAGGGCCATAGACGCTTTGGTAAGGGCTCTTTTTTCCATTGGAACCTCCAAATCTTGTTCTAATGTTTGAATATGGTCGGAAAAATTTTAGTTTTATGAAATTACGCAGAATCATCGAATTTTTCAAGCTAAAATTAGTCACCAATTGTTTCAATTGTATCATAAAACCATGAATCTAGGGGGTGCCTAGCTCGGGGTCTGGTTTAGTAAATTGAATTGCGGCCTTGGCTGGTTTATGCTTTGAAACCCTCAGAAGTAGTTGAAATGGTTCGATTATGGCTCCCAAAGCTAGGCGAAAAAGCAGAAATCACGCCACAGGCATAAGTCACTCTAACTCTAACTCGATGAATCAAAGCATTGAGTTTTTTGCAACTGATGTGAAGCTTCCAGCAGCTCTCATAATCGGGTTAGCTGCATTAGTTCTGTTGCCAAGGATACAAACTAATGAGGTACTAATATGGTCTTTTATGGCTGCCGCCGCATTTCTCGGACTTTGGCTCGTATATCTGCTGTCTCGGTGTCAAGAAGAGAGGGACACTTACTCGTTTGAAATTGTTTTAAGGCCTCAACACTACATCCAGGCATGTGTTCAATTCAGCGTCTACGCCTATTGGGGGTATCACTGGGAGTTAGTGCCAGGTTCAGGCATAAGGCCGGTCTACGATCATGCTCTTTTAATGTTAGGGCAAATTATTTTTGCTTATGCCTTCGGCATATTACTTTCTTGGTCACGACAGCAAAAATATATTCTAGGTTTTGGGCCGATTCCAATCATATTCAGCGTAAATCTATTCCTCTGGTTTCGAGATGACTGGTTCTATATGCAATTTTTGATGATTGCATTGGGTTTTATGGGTAAAGAGTACATACGTTGGAACAGGGATGGCCGTAGCATGCACATTTTTAATCCTTCCGCGTTCGCACTTGGGTTATTTTCTTTGGTGCTGATTCTGACTAACACTACCCATTTAACTTGGGGGCAAGAAATAGCCTCAACTCTGACCCTAGCTCCGAATATTTATACCTTTCTATTCTTGATTGGTTTGGTGGTAATGTATTTCTTCTCAATAACTTTAGTTGCTGGAATGGCGGCTATATCTTTGTTTGCGCTGAGTACCGTTTATAGCGTGTTTGCAGGGGTACCTTACTTTCTTGATTCTGAAATTCCAGCAGCCGTTTTTCTGGGGCTTCACTTGCTCGTTACGGACCCGTCCACATCCCCGCGCACAGCATTAGGAAAACTGATATTCGGGATGTTGTATGGTTGTGGAGTATTTGTTCTCTATACCTTGCTTGGCGTACTGGGAGCGCCAACTTTTTATGACAAACTATTGTGTGTGCCGATTTTAAATCTTAGCGTGATTGCTATAGATAACATAGTCCGATCAGTGCGCTCAGAGAACTTGCTGAACGTATGGAAACAAAACTGGATGAGCGGCCGCGCAAATATCGCTCATATGATTTGCTGGGTAGTAATCTTTGGTTCAATGTCTGTGCTAGGGAAAACAGATGGTCAACATACGGGCGACAGCCTGCCCTTCTGGCAACAGGCTTGCGCGAACGAGCTGCCCAATGCTTGTGAGCGTCTTGTGCAACTAGAAAGTACATACTGTGGAGACAATGCAGCTTGGGCTTGCAATGAGCTCGGTATCAAATACAGAAATGGTCGTATCGTTGGGCCAGAGAGTGATCGTGCTAACACTTATTTTCAGCGCGCGTGCGAACTTAAATTTAAAGCGGCCTGTCTGAACTTGTTGCATCCTGACTTAGTACTCAGTGATGATCCTCATGAGCTCGATTTAAGACTTCTGTTGCGGGAGGGCGGTAGGAATTTAATGGACGAGCCGATAGAAAATCTTTATGGAAAAGCTTGTAGTCATAGCTGGGACTTTGCTTGTAAGTCAACACGAAGCAGATTATGAGTGAAGAAGATTTGGAGTCTTCTCATCAACATAGAAAGAAAGTACCAGGTCGCACAATTGGATTTTCGGTGATGAGCGCGATTATTTTCTTTGTTTCGATATGGATGGTGATTCAAGGTAACAATGAGGCATCACCGGATTTGAGTAACCCATCCAGCTTCGAAAATTTCGGTGATTCTTTGTCAGTTGAGTTGCGTCTTCCAAACGCACCGCTTTTAGGGTTTGTCGAGGTAGAGGCTAGCGAGTTTGTAATGGGTAGCAACCCAGCGCTGGATCGGCTGGCATACGAAAATGAGCGCTGGTCCAGTCGCCAAAGACAAGGAGAGGTATATTTGCCATCCTTCTATATAAGCCGATACGAAACTACGATAGCTCAGTTTGGTGTTTATGCAGAGGAGGTTGGCCTTGATCTAGAGCAGATCGAGTTAGCTGGCTCTCCTGATTTTGCGGCACATAATATTACGTGGTCCGATGCTGTTGGGTATGCGGGCTGGTTAGATTCTAAGCTCCGGTCTTCTCCCTCCACGCCCGAAAAACTTAAAACCATTCTTGATGGTGGAGGTCGAGTGACTCTTCCCTCTGAAGCAGAGTGGGAGAAAGCAGCGCGCGGTACAGACGGGCGAATATTTCCGTGGGGTTCTCAGCCAACTTCTGACTTCGCAAATTTTAATACTGGCGAGATCCATTCTGTTGGATCAAAGTCTTGTAGCGAATGCGCATATGGGCTCGCTGACATGGCGGGGAATGTTTGGGAATTCACTCGTAGTCCCCTGCAAGATTACCCTTATGATCCTGAAGATGATCTTGAAAACCTATCCGAAGATGCTCTTTGGGTAATGCGTGGGGGGTCTTTCGCAGACTCCATAAATAATGTTCGAACAGCCGTACGGGGCGCTGTGGATCCGGGTGTCCGCAGTAGCACAATTGGGTTTCGGGTGGCCATAAGCACAGCTCAATAGCTACTTGGTCTTTTATTTTCCTTCTTAAAGCAAATTCTGAGTATGCAGAAAGATTAATCTTGTTAAGCCGGGTGTATTTCTCGCAAATAATGTAACCTTTACTTAACCTTAGGAAAATGATAAGTTTGCGTTACATTTTTAGGAGGGGGTGATAGTTTATGACACCAGAAATAGAGTATTTAATTTACCTAATACCAGTGATTACCATCCTGGCAGGTATCATAATTACGGTATCGTCATTCATTTTGATATATTTTAAAGAGAAAGGTAAACAAGAGACTATTGTAGAAATAAGCAAGAATATGGACGATCCTTCAAGATTGGAGGACTTGATCAATATTTTAGAAGATAGCAAGAAGAAAGAACCATTAGATTATAGAAGGACTGGAGTGATAAGTGTTTTTGTTGGTTTGGGTCTTTTCCTTCTGGGATTCGTTGCGCTAGGGGTAATCTTGGAAGGTGTTGGGCTCCTGGTTGGTGCCATCGGGGTGGGGCAAATAATTGCCGGATATCTCTACCCAAACACAAGCGAAGAACTAACAGACGCAGTCGAGAAATTTGAAGAGCGATAAAACGTGAGTAAGAATCACAAAAATCTTCTTAATAATTTGAAGCAACTTAGAACGTCGGCAGGTATTACTCAACAAGAACTCTCTGACAGTGCGGAAGTTTCGAGAAAAAGTATAAATGCTATTGAAAACGGTATCTATGTTCCCTCGACTGTTCTTGCGCTAAAAATCGCGAAGACCCTTAATTGCTCTATTGAGGACTTATTCCAGTTACCCTGAGTCTTTCATTAAGGTAGCAATCGGGGTTTCATAGTCAGGGAGGGCTTGCTGCCCCCCTTTTTGAAGCGATCTAATTCAGTCCCAATCGGGCAGAGCGAAAGTTAAGATGAGATCGCCTCCCCGACGACCTCTAGACCCACCTCCCGAGGCTACGGTGATAAATTCCTCGCCATCGATTGAGAACACTGCAGGTGACGCAAATACTCCCGAGCCGGTGTTGTATTTCCACAATTCCTCGCCGGTTTCGGCATCGAAGGCGTAAAAATATCCGGCGGTGTTGCTTCCTGCGCCCACAAAGACGAGGCCTCCCGCGGTTACAACTGGTCCCGCTTGGCCATAACCCTCAAAAATCTGTCTCCAGATTAATTCGCCGGTGGTCGGATCATAGGCTGAAAAATATCCCTTTGGATCCCGAGCAGAGTTAAAGGGCTGGTCTATCGCGTTAACATAGAGAAGGCCAGTCTCTTTTCCGTACGCGAGTGGTCCATAATTTGAGCCTCCACCAAAGCCCGGCGCAAACACTTGATTTGGACCGATAGGTGTAAATTGCTCCACCAATTCGTTTTGCTCCATATGCTGTGCAGGTATGTCGGTTGGGAATACGGGTGAAACCGGTTCCATTCGTTCCCCATTCTTCTTGTGGGGGATTGGCTGAGTCGGCCAGGGCTCTTCTCCCTCTGTATCAGTCTGTGTAGAGACAGGCGTTTCTATAATGGGGTGGACAGGTTCTCCGGTCTCCCTATTCAGAATATAGAGCCAGCTGTTTTTGCTTGCCTGGGCCATGGCCTTTACTGGCTCACCGTCCACCTCCATATCAAAAAGTACCGGTTGATTACCCGAGTCATAATCCCAGACATCATGATGGACTTGTTGGTAGTGCCAAGCTAGCTCTCCTTCATCCAGTGTCAATGCGATCAGAGAATCGGTAAACAAGTTCATACCATCTCTTTTCGTGCTGTCTCCGAACGGGTTTCCCACCGCGAAGTAGACCATCCCCAGCTCCGGATCAATAGAGGGAGTCTCCCAAATCCCGCCGCCATTCCGCTCACCCCCAACCCAGGTCGGGCCCGCTATATCCCAACCCTGGTCGGTTTCATCTTGCGGCACAGTATTGAAATGCCAGAGCACCTCGCCGGTCAGGTCATCTATTGCTAAAACATATCCCCCGGCAATGTGACTCTCGCTTCGAGTAGTCCCAATATAAATTACGTTGTCGTGTATCTGGGGGGCCGTTGTGAACCAGTATCCAACCGAAATAGCAGTCTCGATTGAAGGGTCTTTCTGATGCAGCACATCTAAAATTACAGAAGCTTGTCCCCCATCACCAAAACTTTCTATGGGCTCGCCTGTTTTCGCATCAAGAGCGAACATAAACGAACCAGCTGCTGTGTAAACAACACCGTCATCATAGACGACGCCCCGATGCCGAAAAATATAACCTTCCCTTCGCCCGCCACCCAGAAGGCGAGTGACATCATATGTCCAAATTAGGTGACCGTCTCGGGCGTTGACTGCGTACACACTGCCCCTCGAATCTGTGATATACATTATCTCATCGACGATCACCGGTGTAGTCTGGTTGCTCACACCGTCTATTACACCGTGCTGGAACAACCATCGGGGTGTCAGGGTACCTACATTCTCTTTTGTGATTTGGTCTGTGGGTGCAAAGCGCGACCCATAAAGATCAAAATTGTGTAACGGCCACTCTAAGTCAGAGACGGAAGAGCGAATTTCAACAGCGCCGCCGGTAGTTTCGCTGCTGGTTGCGACTGAGATAGATGTTGTATTGCCGGAATCTTCAGAGCAAGCACTTAAGGCGATAATTAGAAACGCGATGGCAGCTAATTTGACTCGGTTTTTATAGCTGTTGAAATACGCAACAGGTTTTTGCATTGATAAACTCCAATGTCTCATTTTAAGTTGATAAATATTACTGACTCTCTTCTAACATGAACTGTACGATCGCTTTTAAATCATCATCTGTGCAATCTGCGCAAAGCCCTCGAGCTGGCATCATACCATTTAGCCCGTTGATGGTGCTTTGAACTAAAGTGTTAAAGCCTTTCTCTAATCTTATTTCCCACTCGATAATATCGCCGACGACGGGCGCGTGGGCCTGTCCCGTGCCGTGGCATGCAAAGCAAGTTGCCTGGTATTTAGCTTCGGCATCGAAGTTTTCTGACTCTTGTGCCACTGCCACTGCACTCACAAGATTTGCGATAAAACATACGGCTGTAAGTATATATATTTGATGGTTGCTCATTAGACTCTCATAACCTTTTCCAACTTGTAATACTTAAATCTGGTCGCGCGACCATCAGTGTAACCAACAAACTAGGTATTCGACAACGTTGAGTCCAATGAATAGAATGCAGTTCAGTTGTAAATTGCACCTTTCAGAAATTCGGGGCTAAGATGTCTAATAAGGGCGTAATTCTAACCATTTTTTCGGTAGTCTCTGCGATCACGGTTCTGTGGTTGTTTTTTCCGCCGAGAATTTCCGTATCGGGAGAGCTGCCCAGTTCAGAGGAAGCTCTAAAAAGAGGCGAGTATCTTGTAGTTGCGGGAGGTTGTATAAGCTGTCATCGGGGCCAAACTGAAGAAACCAACGAGAGTCTTGCGGGCGGTCTTGGGATAGAAACTGAATTTGGGACATTTTTCGCTCCAAATATTACACCTGATGCTACGACAGGAATCGGTAGTTGGAAGGCTCAGGATTTTGTTCGAGCATTGAAACATGGGCGGCAGCCGTCGGGAGGATTTTATTTTCCGTCTTTTCCCTATCGTGCCTACTCTAAACTTACTGATGAGGATCTGCTTTCTATGGCTGCGTACCTTATGTCACTTGAACCGGTCGTAATGCGAGTGTCTGAGCCAAATACACCACCGTGGCTTGCTCGCTGGATGGTTGCAGGCTGGAACAAGTTGGCAGATCTTTCAGGCCCCCCTGATGAAATATACGATGACGTTCTGGTAGCGAGAGGTGCTTATCTAGCAAGGCATCTTGGACATTGCGGAGAGTGTCATACCCCTCGGAATGTTCTCGGCATACTTGACTATTCGCGAGAATTTGCAGGAGCCGAGCTTGGCGATGAAATTATTGAACCAATTGATGGAGCAGCACTTAAGGAGTGGACTACCAATAATTTTGATATTTTCCTCTTGCTTGGATTGAAGCCAAATGG
Source organism: Gammaproteobacteria bacterium (assembly GCA_002714195.1). GTDB lineage: Bacteria > Pseudomonadota > Gammaproteobacteria > Pseudomonadales > Pseudohongiellaceae > UBA9145. Next base: position 31,617 of record PAWK01000074.1, read on the forward strand.
CGAATTTGTTGGCGGTGACATGAATGAAGTAATAGAGCACAACACAAGTAAGCTAACAGACGGCGACCGTGACGCTCTTGCGGCATTCTTTACTCGTCATAATTCTGCAGGTGGCTGAAAGTAGTAAATTGATTGCGGCACTAACTTGAGTTATTTGAAAAAAGGCGACACCACGATGCCGCCTTTTATAATCAAGTCATGGTTAGTCCCTATCGACTCTGTATGTGTCGTGGCAATTTCCGCAAGAGCCACCGAACGCTCGGAATGCTCCCAGAGTCGCTCCCATATCGCCGGTCGCCGCTGCATCGGCGAACGCATTAGCATTAGTGATTAGAGCTTGACTCATCTCCGCAATATCGGCCTGATTACTCCAAATGCTGTCGAGCGCAGTGGTTTCTATGTCGTCGAATTCGCTTGTATCTACCGACAGCATTTCTGGAATCATAGTTGCCATCACGGCAATTCGTCTTGCATTGCGCTCAGCGACCTCTGCATTAAACGGGGCGCCCTGTGCCATTCCGGCAATGGGGCCTAAATTGTAGCGAATAGTCTTGAATAAAGACTTACGCTGATCTACGGCGGCCGCTGCTTGCTCCTCGGGGGTCATGTCCTGCGCGACTGAATTATAAGTTACACTAACTATTACCGCTGCGGACAGCAGCGCTACTATTCTTCTCATTGCAATTTCTCCCATTCCCTATATTTCAATTAAACTAACTTTGTTGAGATTCAGACTAAGCTTTTCCCACACTAAACTATCGACTCGTTTTAAAATCACTATATTATAATTATAGGCGTATATCATTGTGTCGTAATCGGAAAGCCAATTTGATTTGCTTTTTCTAAAGACTTACCAAATTCTCACGCGCTCTTCCGGGGGCAGGTAGAGTATGTCGCCTTCTTTTACATCAAATGCTTCATACCATTCATCAAAATTCCTAACGACGCCATTGACTCTAAATTCAGAGGGAGAGTGGGGATCACTGGTAAGTCTTTGTATCAAGGCATCCTCGCGATATTTACGTTGCCAAACTTGAGCCCAAGACAAGAAAAATCTTTGGTCTCCAGTTAACCCATCAATGACCGGAGCGTCTCCACCACTTAGTGACATCTTATAGGCTCGATAAGCAAGAGAAAGCCCGCCTATATCGCCAATATTTTCCCCTAGTGTAAAATTACCATCAATAAAGTATCCGGAGACGGGTTCAAATTCATCGTACTGTGAAGCAATGGCCTTCGTGAGTAACTCAAAGTTCTCCCGATCTTCGTCAGTCCACCAATTTCGCTGAATCCCAGCGAAGTCCGACTTAGAACCTTGGTCGTCAAACCCGTGTCCCATCTCGTGCCCTATTACCGCGCCGATGCCGCCGTAATTTACTGCTGCATCAGCTTGTGGGTCGAAAAACGGGGGCTGCAGAATACCTGCAGGGAAAACTATTTCGTTAAATGACGAGTTATAATATGCATTTACCGTTTGGGGTGTCATGCCCCACTCCTCACGGTTGGTAGGTTTGCCTAGGCGTTGGATCTCGTCTGCATAATTAAACTCTCTAATTTTCTGCGCGTTTGTAAAAAGATCGTTTCGGTCTATCTCAATTGATGAAAAATCCCTCCATTCATCAGGATAAGCTATTTTAGGTCTAAAAGACTGTAGTTTTTTTTGCGCTTCATCTTTTGTGGCGTAGCTCATCCAATCAATTTCATCAATGCTTTGGGCTAATGCGGCCCGGAGATTCTCAACAAGCTGTTCCATCTGTTGCTTAGCTGATTCGGGGAAATGCCGCTGGACATAGACTTGCCCGACTGCCTCCCCCAAGCTATTTAAAGCGCCTACTCGAGATACCCCACGCTCCCAGCGTTCTCTCTGCTCAGGCACTCCTCTAAGAACCGTTGAGTAAAAGTTAAAGCGGGCATTATCTAATTCTTCAGATAGAGTACTGGCACTATCTACTATCAAACGGTATGTCATGTAGTTTACCCAGTCATCGACTGGGAGCGAATTTACCAACTCTATAATGGGAGACATGGCGCTTGGATAAGAAACGTTTAAATCTTCGAGCTGACTGATGCCGGCAGCATTAAAATAGCTATCCCAATCAAAGCCTGGGAAAGTACTTTTAAAGTCTGTAAATGTCATTGGATTGTAGGTTAAATCACGATTTCGACGTTGATTTCGAGGCCAAAGACTCTCTGCAATTGCTGTCTCGAGGCTGAGTATACTCAGCGCTTTCTGATTTGCGTCTTCAATAGACGCAAACTCCAGGATTTCGCCGATATGATCAACATAAGCCGCTCTGACGTCCTGAAATTCCTCAGTGTCACGCAAGTAATAGTCCCGGTCCGGTAGCGAAATTCCTCCCACCGAAAGCACCAGCTGATGCCTATCTGGATTACTACGATCTGCTCCCACGTAAAAACCAAATGGTGTTGCCGTGTTTTCAACAAACGAACGCCCGAATGCTTTGACAAGTTCGTCTTTTGTATCAATCTCTCGTAGTTTAGCCAAACCATCTCGCAAGGGCCCTATCCCTCGGTCGTTTAGCGCATCTATGTTCATGTAACTGAGATAGTAATCGCTTATTTTCTGTTCGATCGAGCCTTGAGTTGGTTCTGTTTGGCTTAAATCCTCAATAATCCCTCTGACTCGTTGGTCAGAACGATCACTTAAGACGGTAAAGGAACCATAACTACTTCTTGAGGCGGGCAACTCAAAAGTATCCAACCATCCACCATTGGCATACCGAAAGAAATCATCTCCAGCCTTCGTCTCTGGGTCTTGATAAGACATATCTATCCCGAAATTGCCCAATTCCGGCTTGAGGCTGCCAGCGGTTTTGAGCTGACTAGCGATAGTTTCAGTGCTGACTAAAGGCGCCTCTTCCATATCGTTTTCCGTACCGCAGCTTGATAAAAGTCCAATCAATGTAAGCCTACACAGAGATCGAAATACGATTGAATCTGATGCCATCTTTTTCTCCTCGTTTATTAGCTCAGTAAAGCCAAGTTTTGAAGTATACCTGATTTAGATTTATCGATAACATGGCCTCCTATAAAACATCAGAAGTGTGACAAGTCAACTTAAGGAAATAATAACAGACCCATGTCGATCCAAGAGGGAAATAGTGCAAACATCAAATGGATTGGTGTTACCTCTGTGTTATTCGGGGTTCTTTTGATTGCCAACCATGCCAACGAAATTCTTAAACAAGCTGTCATCGTGCCNGGATCTGTTGCTGAGTCCGCNTTAGCACCAGATTGTCGGCCGGATGAATTANAGGAGGAAAATTTAAGCTTGAGAGAATGCCATTTGATGGTGANTAGTGTGCAGATAATTCTTGCTTCATCAACGCCATCGTTTAGAGCGGCCTCAACGTATCTGTATCTTCTAGGATGTGTTTTTGCCTTATTTTCGATGGTATTTGGGATGCGTTTTGTAAATAGCCCCGAGTCTGCTCAGCGCCCACTTCGCACAAGTTTTGTTCTTCTCGTTGTCCTTGACTTGCTGCATTTTACATCAGTATCAACTACAGGGCCTTTATTAAGATCAATTTATCTGTGGCCTAACCTTCTTTGGTTCTTCATTCATCTTGCTTTATTAGCTGCGATCGTCAGCTATAATCCGCGTTCAAAACAAGAGGCAAATTAGTGTCCGATAAAGCTGGAAGATCAAGAGTTTTTTTGCATTGGCTAATTGCCATTAGTATTTTCTTTCTTTTCATAAGTAGTTGGTGGATGCTGGCGCTCCCGCTCCCATCTGAGAATTTCGCTTACCGACAGCTACCATTTCAGTTGCATAAAAATATTGGCATAACGATTTTCATAATTACTATTTGGTTGCTAAAGATCAGAATTTTTAGGGCTCAGGAAAGATCTCTTTCTTCTCTCAATAAATCAGAGATATTGGCTGAAAGGGTTCACCTGTTAATTTATTTTCTTATAGCATTTTGCTGTATTAGCGGATATCTGTCCTCCTCCTATAGCGGTTGGGATACAACGTTATGGTGGTTACTAGATTTACCCTCTTGGGCGGACGAAAGTGATTCGATGAATATGCTGTTCTCAGATCTTCATTTGTGGTCGTGTTGGGCTTTATTGGCAGTTATTGTCGGGCATATAGGCGCCGCACTCTACCGTGCTTTTGGGGAAGATCAGGTTATAGACAAAATGTATCGTTGGTAATTTTGTCTTAAGTAAATTAAGGACTCGACTGACTATGAACGAGTATCAAACTTTCGTAACTCATCTGGAATGTAGTTATACCGGTAAAGAATACCCCGCCGACACGCTTCATGGNCTCTCGGATGATGGTAAACCTCTGCTTGTACGATACGATCTAGAAAAACTCTCTAAATCAGTTACTAAGGAATCGCTGCTAATACGAGCGCCAGAATTTTGGAGATATAGAGAGTTTCTNCCCGTTAGGAAGTCTAAGAACATTGTTCGTCTGGGAGAGATAATGACGCCGATACTGCCGGCTAATAATCTTCAACGAGAATGGGGAAGTGGTGAAATCTTAATTAAAGACGAAGGGAGNCTGCCTACTGGCTCTTTTAAAGCTCGTGGACTCGCTCTCGCTGTCGCCATGGCCAAGGAACTAGGAGTCAAGCGGATGGCCATGCCAACTAACGGCAATGCTGGGGCCGCTCTAGCAGCCTATTGTTCACGAGCAGGCATAGAAACTTTCGTGTTTTGCCCAAATGATACTCCTAAAGTAAATGTTGATGAAATTTCTTTTCTAGGCGCAAAAACCTTTTTGGCCAACGGCTTTATTAACGACTGTGGACGTATCGTTGGCGAAGGCAAAGATCAAATGAATTGGTTTGATACTTCAACGCTAAAGGAGCCCTACAGAATAGAGGGTAAAAAGACGATGGGGCTGGAGCTGGCTGAACAACTCAATTGGACTGTACCAGATGTAATCATTTATCCCACCGGCGGAGGGACTGGATTGATTGGTATGTGGAAAGCATTTAATGAATTAGAGCAAATTGGATGGATAGGATCAAAACGACCTAGGATGGTTGCCGTTCAAGCTGAGGGTTGTGCGCCGATCGTTAAGGCATTTAAGGAGGGTCATAGGCATGCGGAGCCATGGGAAAATGCTGAGACAATTGCTGCTGGAATACGAGTGCCTGCAGCTGTTGGCGACTTCTTGATTTTGGATGCTGTTCGAGAGAGCGATGGATTTGCTGTATCAGTAAGCGATGACGAGATTAATTCGGCGCATAGAGAGTGCGCACTTAAGGAGGGGATCCTTCTCTGCCCTGAGGGAGCTGCAACCTTGGCTGCTTTTAAAAAAGAGCTTATATCTGGCAGAATCAAGAGTAGCGAACAGGCCGTGTTATTTAACTGTGCAACCGGACTTAAGTATCCAATGGGAACAACNCATAACAAGATAAATCTTAAAGAGTTAATTAACTATGATTGGATCGAAGAAATTTGATAGTCGAGTATTATTCGGAGGTCGTCTCTATGAGCACTGAAGATAATAATAGTCTTGATCTCTATACATGGGCTACTCCGAATGGTCGGAAGGTCTCGATAATGTTGGAAGAATTGGGTTTAGATTACAATGTAATACCCATTGATATTACGAATGGGGAGCAGCACGATTCAACATTTGTCTCGTTTAGTCCGAATAATAAAATACCAGCAATAATAGATCATGAAACGGGCGTAAAGATGATGGAGTCAGGTGCAATTTTAATGTATTTGGCTAAGAAAACAGGTCGTTTGATGAGCGCTGATGGCGAGCAATATTGGGAAGAAATGCAGTGGTTGATGTTTCAAATGGGCCATGTCGGACCTATGCTAGGCCAAACGCATCATTTCGTTAAGTTTAATCCTGGTAAGGCCCCCTATGCTGAGGAAAGATATAAGAATGAGACTATCCGGCTTTATAAGGTTCTTGAGAACCGGTTGAAAGGAAGAAATTTTATCTGCGAAGATTATTCAATAGCCGACATTGCTATTTGGCCTTGGATTTCACGTTATGAATTTCAACAGATGGATCTTAAAGACTATCCTAGTCTGAAAGATTGGTACATGCGAATCGCTTCAAGACCGGCCGTTCAGAGGGGCTACGCTATTCCTTTAGATCTGCCGGTGCCGCTGCCAGAGTAACGCGCTAGGAAATTCCTCGGCAGCAGCAATAGCTAAAAGTTTTTAATTTCTTAGGCTGTTGTAAACTAATTCATTAACAACGCCGCGCATGTCGGCAGCGCCGGGCCTTCTCTGTCCCTGGGCCTGAATCATACCGATCCAAAACATATCTTTGCTGGGGTCGATCCAAAACCAAGTGCCGGCAGCACCCGCCCAGTAGTAGGTTCCTGGGCCTTGCGGAGAGTTCGCAAGTTCTGGGTCATAGATTACAGCAAAATCAACCCCAAACCCGACTCCGGCCTGTCCAGGACGGTCACGCCCACCGCGAATATCAAGTTCGTCTCTAAGGCTATTGGTTCGCATTATTCTCACCGACTCTGGTGTCAAAATTTCTGCTTCCTCTAGGGACCCCTCATTTACGAGCATTTGGAGAAATCTAGCGTAGTCATGAATACTAGAAACAAGCCCGCCTCCTCCAGACTCTAATCGACTTGGGTCCAAATAACTGGGTCGATCTTGACGATGTGGACGCTGTACCAGGCGATCTCGTTCAGAATCCCAGTTATGCACCTCTGCAAACCTCGGTTCATCCTCTTGTTTCACGAAGAAACTAGTATCTGTCATCTTTAATGGTTCAAAAATATGTTTTTCTAAGAATTCGCCATAGCTCATACCGGTGAGTTTTTGAACAATGTAGCCTTGAATATCGACCGCGATAGAGTAGTACCATTGCTCCCCTGGTTGAGAAAGCAATGGAATTTGCGCCACTTTATCTACTAGTTCAGTCAGGTCTGATGAGGCAAGCACTTGTTCTTGCCTGAATGCATCGTTGACAGGGTCGTCACCTCTTAATCCATAACCAAAACCAGCGGAGTGGTTTAGAAGTTCGCGCATGGTTGGCTCACGATTCATAGGAACCAAATTAGTTTTCTGTTCATCGAAAGATGCCATTACCTGGAGATTCTTGAATTCAGGTATGAATTTACTGACAGGGTCATCAAATTTCCACAAACCTTGCTCATGTAAAATCATGAGAGCAACCCCTGTAACAGGTTTCGTCATTGAATAAATTCGGAACAGGGTGTCCTTTTGCATAGGAACTTGATCGTCAATCCTGGCAAATCCGGTGCTTTCAAATGTAGCGACATTACCATCTTTCGCCAGCATCCAGACCATTCCCGCCACGTCTTGATTCTTAACGATTTCCTTCATCGCTTGATCTAACTCTTCAATACCAGATTCCGAGAAACCCGATCGGGATGCACCTATTTCACTTTGTGGCCAGGAGAGTTCTGACGTAACCGCGGTATGAGCGTGGGTGAAGGCTAGAAGAGCCATAGAGATTGTAAATTTCAGATGTATTTGCATTATAGATCTCACGATTTATTGTTTTTATGGAAAAGAATTAGAAGGTCAACATTCTTAGTTAGTTTTAGGTTTGGTCTTGAGTAATTTTTCTCGATTTGTTGTTAGATTAACCGGAAGTATATCAGACGCTAAACTGGTCTCTATGATTGTTTTAATTTCTTCAGAGAGCTGTTTGTAGAAACTGCTAACCGGTGAAGTGTTTCTCCAGACTAGGGCATGATTTCTAACTACATTGATGCCCTCTACGTCAGCGACACGTAATTCTTCTTCGTTTCTAATTTCTGATTTTGCATAAAGGGCGGGGAGAAATGCAACACCCATACCCATCACGACCATTTGTCGCAAAGTATCTAAGCTAGTCCCTTCATAATCTCTCAGCACCGGAGCACCAACTTCTTCGCAAAGTTCTGTTATCTGTCTGTGGAACAAGTGGTGTTCACTGATCGTAAGCACGGGTTCGCCAAGCAAGTCACCTCTATTGATTATAAGCCTATCAGCTAGTCGATGATCTCGAGCTAGAGCAAGTTTCAAAGGCTCTCTGAAAAGAGGCGCGACTATAAGTTCTGATGACATAATCGGTAATGTAGTTAGTATGAGGTCGTGTTGACCATTAATGAGGCCAGTTTCTAATTCACTGGGAGGATTCTCCCTAACGTAAAGCTTAAGGTCCACATGGTTGTTGTGGATGGGGTTCAAAATATGAGGTAGTAAGTAGGGACCAAGAGTAGGGGTTACACCTAGTCTGTAGGTTCCTATTCCGCCACCAGATAACAAGGCGGCCTGCGTTGTAAATCCTTGAGCCTCCTCTAAGACTCTTCGGGCACTTAAAAGTAACTCGCGCCCTTGAGGTGTTGTATTAATTCCTTTGCGAGTGCGCTCAAAAAGCTGAACTTTCAGCGCCCGCTCCATAGTGGCGACCTGATGACTTAAGGTTGGTTGCGTTATTTCTAGTCGAAAAGCAGCTTGTCTGAAACTCCCATATTCCGCTACAGCTGCGAAGTATTGAAGCTGTCTCAAAGAGAACTCGTTTAGATTGTCCATACAAAATAACCATCGATTTGGGGAGTTGTTTGACTAATGATAGATAAAATCTATAACGAATTTCGTAATTTAGCAATATTACTATCGTAGGAATGAAACTAAAATGCCTACGTTCNNTCAATTGGAGAGAAAAATGTTGGGACTAAAGCTTGATAACTTGCGCGGGGATCTATTCGGGGGACTTACAGCTGGCGTGGTTGCGCTGCCTTTAGCGCTTGCGTTTGGTGAAGCCTCTGGGGCTGGTCCTATCGCCGGGTTATACGGCGCGATCATTGTTGGGTTCTTTGCGGCTCTTTTTGGAGGTACCGGTTCGCAAATTTCAGGTCCTACGGGGCCGATGATTGTAGTTTTTGCAGGCGTATTTAGCGCCCTCAGCGGCAATCCTAGTCTAGTTTTTGCAACGGTTGTCCTCGCTGGGGTTATTCAAGTCGCTTTTGGAGTTCTTAGGCTTGGACAATACATTAAACTCGTGCCTTACCCNGTCGTTTCCGGGTTTATGACTGGTATCGGTGTGATAATCATTGCTCTTCAAACAAGTCGTCTATTTGGTCATGAGCCTGAAGGCAGCGGCACTATTCCAGCGTTAACAGCGATTCCCAGCGCGGTCCTAGACCCTAATTGGGTTGCTCTTGGTTTGGGCCTACTGACGTTGTTTATTGTTTTTAACTGGCCTAGTAAGTTGGCGAAGATAGTCCCACCTCCCCTCGCCGCATTAATCATAGGAACCGTACTAAGCGTTTTTTTCTCCGGCGCTCCAATTTTGGGTGATATCCCTACAGGCCTACCTTCTTTTCTTGTTCCTGAGTTCAGCAGCGAGACTATATTCATAGTATTAGAGGCAGCTTTTGTATTGGCGCTTCTCGGCTCCCTGGATAGCCTGCTAACCTCCCTTGTTGCAGATAATATGACTCGAACGAAGCATAATTCTAATCAAGAGTTAATAGGGCAGGGTATCGGTAATGTCTTTGCTGGGTTTTTTGGTGGGATACCTGGCGCTGGAGCAACCATGCGAACGGTTGTCAATATCAGAACTGGAGGCCAGACTAAGATTTCAGGGATGGTACATAGTTCACTTTTATTCGCTATTGTGGTTTCTTTAGGCCCTCTTGCGGCACAGATTCCTCATTCGGTTCTAGCAGGCATATTGGTAAAAGTTGGGTATGACATTGTCGACCTTGCTTATCTGAAGCGAGCACACAAAGGGCCACGATGGGACTTGGCATTAATGATTTTGGTACTAACCCTAACAGTTTTTGTGGATCTGATAACAGCTGTGCTCGCAGGAGTCGTGCTCGCATCTTTAGCATTTGTTAAACAAATGGCTGACTTACAGCTAGCGAAAATAACTGACCAAACGTTGCATTCAGAGTCAACCCTACNCTCTGAAGAGAGAGAAATTCTTAGTGACATATTCGACCGCGTTACTCTTTTTGATTTCAATGGCCCATTAAGTTTTGGTGCNGCAGCTGATTTAGGTCATCATGTTAGGGAGAACACAAAAGACAGCTCAGCCCTCGTTATCGATTTTTCTCAAGTACCATTTCTTGATGTATCCTCCGCAAAGGCAGTTGCAACGATAAGTGAGGATGCTAGAGCGTCTAATAAAAGGGTTTTCATTTCGGGTATGAACGCAGATGTAAGGAAAGTCATTCAGGGTTTGTTAGAGGGAAGTGTTACGCCTNATATGTTCTTTGAAAATCGAAGGGCAGCGCTCGAAGCAACGAGAGACTTTATTTTAGCAAATTAGTAAAAGGTGTAGATATTAGATTCTTTGTGTTAAAACAAAAAAGCCACCTTTCATCAAAAGGTGGCTTTTTTAATNGTAGCGTTAATCGATTTTAAGGTAGCTCGAAGTCGGTGCTCCACCCTACTACAAATTTTACCTCGTCATTATCTCTCGCAGGCATACTTGCGTAGTCTTCTACACCATCCCCATCGTCATCATCATCCAGTGTAGTCATACTAACCATCGCGAAGAATCCATCTTTGGCGATACTTATATTGTAATCCCAGTAATCGTCTGTAGCACCGTTAAATGAATACATGAAATCCCCTTCATGAAAACCGGCATGAAGACCAATTTCGGCGCCATTTTCTAGTGGTATAGCATAGTCGAGGGAGGTATAAGACGCCTTTGCAAATCCGAAATCTTCACCTGGNCCTTCGTCAGGCTCTGCGTTAGCTAGAAGTGAAATTGAGGCGCTGAAATTCCCATATCCTATGGCAGCAGTGACTTCCCCAAAATCATAACCAGCATTCTCATCGTAGTTGAAGTACAGGTAGCTAAGATCATAGGTAACTCCCCCAGCTTCCCATCCATAACCGAAATAAATGTCATGCTCATATGAGTATGCATCGTCGGAATCATATGAGACATTGGAAGCCCACGTGCCAACATAAAAACCACTATCGCTTGCGTAGTCGATGCCGCCCTGCACAGCTGGTTCGTTTATTGATTGTGTTAATCCCCGCCAGAGGTAATTGTTGGTTACGCCGACATTGGCGCTCCATTCCGCATATGTGGCCCCGGAGGACATTAGTAACCCTGCTAAAGCCAGCGAAGTAAGTTTTGTTTTCATAATGTATCTGGTCCCTTATTTAATTCTAGAAATTAAAGCAGAAATATCTGCTTTATACGGTTAAAAGCAAAAATTGAGCCAAAACTCTTAAATGCAGATTTCTCCTTCGCTTTAGTAGGATATTCGATCGATTAGCCGTCATGTTTTTGGCAACTTGCACCAAAAAAGTGCTTCTGAAAGTGGTTTCGCCCATCAATAAAGCAGTTATGCCGAGCAAAGGGCTTTTAGGCAAGCATTTAGTTGTTTTTAATAATGACCTAATATACTGTATATATATACAGTATATTAGGTCATTATTATGGATCCACTCACCTCAAAAAAAAATAAAGAGAATCATCAGGCAAACTTCTCCGCGGGACTAAAGGCCGCGGATTATGCCGAACTGCACTGTATTACTAATTTCAGCTTTTTGAGAGGAGCTTCNTTTCCAGAAGAACTTNTAGAACGTGCNAANGAGTTAGNNTACCGAGCTATAGCTATTACAGANGAATGCTCAGTCAGCGGCATNGTGCGAGCTCATACNGCAGCTAAAAGNNTTGGTATTAANCTGATTATNGGNAGCGANTTNNTCNTAAGCGATGGGTGCCATCTNGTNCTNNTAGCANAGAATAANCANGGCTATNNNCAGATTTGCAATATNATTACNCNTGCTCGTAGCNAAGCNCAAAANGGAAGTTACTTNATTGATCGNTCNANCNTTGAAGANANCNCNNNGGGANATTGCATTGCNTTATGGGTGCCAGACNTCNTAAAGAAATCNGAAGNATTAATTGGCGAAGCATCATGGNTGAAGCANCAATTCAAGGANNAGCTNTGGATNGCTNTAGAGCTATTANTNAGNGGTGATGANCGATCTAAGCTTAGGTANNTAGAGGNNATNGGAGCAANGTTAAAAATTCCCCTGTGTGCGGCAGGAGGTGTTTANATGCATGANNCTANGCGNCGTATTTTGCAGGACACAATAACNGCNATTAGGTTAATNAAGCGGATTGACGAACTTGGTTNTGATGTAGAGAGCAATGGNCANAGATTCCTNCGNCCNCGTCAGATATTGAAGAAGTTGTTNCCNATTGAACTTATGCAAGCAACGCTAAAAATTGCNAGCAAATGNCGTTTCTCGNTAGATGAGTTGACATATGANTATCCTAAAGAATTAGTTCCCTCNGGATACACNNCNTATANATGGTTGAGGGAATTGACCCAAGTAGGNATACATCNACGNTGGCCNCGAGGNACAAGTAATAAANTACTTAAAACAATAGAGCATGAGCTACNACTTATTAAAGNNCTCAANTACGAACATTANTTTTTAACGGTCTATGACATCGTCTCATTNGCNCGAAGCCAGAATATACTCTGTCAAGGACGAGGNTCTGCTGCAAATTCTATCGTCTGTTATTGTCTTGGTATCACAGAAGTNGATCCTGAGAGGGTTGAAGTATTATTTGAGAGNTTTNTATCCAAAGAGCGNNATGAGCCTCCAGACATTGACGTNGANTTTGAGAATAGTAGACGAGAGGAAGTTATCCAATATATTTANNNAAAATACGGAAGNNAAAGAGCTAGNCTTGTAGCCAGNATTATAACTTATCGTTCCAAAAGNGCGATACGNGATGTNGGNAAGGCNTTAGGTNTAGACAANAAATTATTAAATCANTTGTCAAAATCAATTTATTGGTGGGGNTCTAACNTGANNGATCAGCTGGTCGATGCNAANATTNATTATGAAGATCCNNNNATTNAGNGACTAATTTTNCTNGCCCAATCATTGTTNGGNTTTCCTCGAAATCTTTCGCANCATGTAGGTGGATTTGTTATNAGCGANAANAANTTATCNGATATAGTACCGATAGANAATGCTGCCATGAAAGGNCGNACNGTCATNCAGTGGGATAAGAATGACATAGAGNCGCTTGGNATTTTGAAAATTGANGTGTTGGCTTTAGGTATGTTNACAGTACTAAAAAAGAGCCTNGCATTAATTAGNGANTACAGTAAAGAGCCAATTTGCGTTTCCGATATTTCTCCNGAGGATCCTAAAGTCTATGACATGATATGCAAGGCAGATACTGTCGGTGTCTTTCAAATTGAATCTCGAGCTCAGATGAGTATGCTTCCTCGACTAAAGCCACGCAGCTACTATGATCTTGTTATCCAAATTGCTGTTGTGAGGCCTGGACCTATTCAGGGTGATATGGTTCATCCTTACCTTAATCGGCGTAACGGAACAGAAANTATTACATACCCCAGTAGAGATGTGAGAGAAGTTCTAGAGCGAACTCTAGGCGTGCCAATATTTCAAGAACAAGTCATGCAGTTAGCCATTGTTGCAGCAGGATTCTCTGGTGGTGAAGCTGATCAGTTAAGACGAGCTATGGCTGCTTGGAAACGTAAGGGTGGGCTGGAGCCTTATAAGGACAAACTAATTGATGGTATGTTAAAGCGAGGTTACAAATTAGAATTTGCAGAGCAATTATTCAAACAGATCAGAGGGTTTGGTGACTATGGGTTTCCAGAGNCGCATTCAGCAAGTTTTGCACTGATAGCTTATGTATCCTCTTGGCTCAAATATTACCATCCAGCAGCTTTCTGTTGTGCTCTGCTAAATAGCCAGCCTATGGGCTTTTANATGCCCTCTCAACTTATCAACGATGCAAAACGCCATGGTGTCGGAATTCTGCCAATAGATATCAATCGTAGCTATCTTGATAGTACTTTAGAGTATGAGGACACATTCGAACGGATTGCCTCCTACGATAGCGTGACTTCAAAGATCGCAATACGTATTGGCTTTAGAATGGTCAAAGGATTGTCACAAGATGCCTCTATGAAAATAGTTAAAGCTCGGCAGGCTGGTAAGTTTTCGAATATACAAGAATTGATATTTCGGAGTGGAATCAATAAGGGAGATCTCGAATTTTTAGCCGCCGCTGATGCATTAAGTGNTCTTAGTGGAGATCGCTATAGAGCATTTTGGCAGGCATCCGCAGTTGATAAAATTACCGATAATAGTTTTTTTGCAGACCAAAGGTTTTTCAAAGGTGATTTCGGTGTAGATGTACTCTTGCCAATTGTAAGTGAAGAGGAAAATATATTCAGTGACTATGCTTCAGTCGGGTTTACACTTCGCGCCCATCCAGTTGCGCTATTTCGGAAACATTTGAATTGTTATCAAGTTGCCTCCGCTAGTGAACTTAGTAATGTCGGTGATCGAGTTAATGTTAAAGTAGTCGGNTTAGTTACTTGTCGTCAACGACCAATGACAGCAGCCGGTGTTACATTTCTAACTTTAGAAGATGAAAGCGGATTTATTAATGTTGTTGTCTGGCCTGCCATAGGCGAGCGATTGAGACCAATTGTACGACAGTCAACTTTGATGGGTGTTGCTGGTCAGATACAGGAGAATGAAGGAGTTATTCATCTTATTGCACAAGAGTTAGTTGATCTCAGTCATTGGTTGGGAAATTTNGAGTCATATTCAAGGGACTTCTCATAATCAGTATAGATTTCGATTCCATCAAATAATAGCTTCTCATGAAAAGTAGCCATGTAAGTACCACTTCTTCTCTTTTCTGCGCTCTCTATATATCCATAATCGGCTGCCATTCTGTTCAATTGCAACATAGTAATCTCGCAGTACGTGACTTGCATGCCACCAATTNGTTTCAATTCTCTCCGGGCCGCTAATGATAGTAATAGAATTCTCGTTATATAGCTTACCCCCTTTAACGAGCAGTTCTTTTGGGTGCTGAAGTAGCATAAAGGGGCGGGGAACTGTTGAGACTATTTCTTGCTTTATTTTTGAATCTTTTATTTGGTCAAAGCGTAACTGCTTAATCGTAAATTCAGGACAATGACCCGGAGCAGATCGTATTTTGTATACGAAATCTTTGCCTAGTTTGGCGGCCAATTGTTCCATTAACTCTATTTGNTCGCGATTATCCTTGCTGCCTATATCTGAATACTCTAAAGGTAAAGATTCGTTATAACTATGGAATGGTTCGAAATTATTGATTTCCAATTTTACGGCTATTACTGGAGCAGGTAAGTTAAGGTTTTCTAGNTGTGCTTCCATGAGTTCCGANAAATGCTTTTCGGAGCGACTAGGTAATCGCACTCCTATATTAATAGTTGTATCGGATTCTCTATGATGGNTTAATGAGACTTGAAGGCCAGTGGTACTTAAATCGTGATTGTGCAAAAATTCGCAGGATTTTGTTAGCATCTTTTCAGTTACTAATAGCAGCTGACNTATTTCTTCAATCTCATAAGGCAACACATAACAAGTAGAAAAATTCGGAGGTGCTATAAAGTTACATATAGGCTCCGGTCTTAGATGGAGTGCTTTATTAATGGTAGCTACTAAGTCGTTTCCGAAGCGTTCTTGTAAACCATTCGATGGTAGGAGCCAGAGATCTTTTAAATAATTCACACCCATATTGTTTAATTTTTTAAAATTTTCTTTACTTAGATCTAAAACATCAATCGGCAGCTTGCCTAACGCAGAGCGTAAGTTCTCTTCACGATGAATTAGGAGTTTCCGACCTGATCGAGCCAGTAATAAACTACCGGTAATAGTAGGGCAGGCAGCATAAGAGAAATATTTTGGCAGTTCTAATTCTTCTAGCTTAGACTCGATAGGTTCTTTTAGCACTTTATGAATATTATCGATGCCATCGAAATACCGTAGGCTGCTACGAACCTCACAAACTATCGCTTGCTTTTGAATAGTAATATTAGAACTGACATTTTCTACTAGTACCGCTAACTGGCTTAAATAATTCTTTTTTTGAGTTTCGTTTAACTTTTTCAGCTGAGGGAAATAAAGGGCATACCAAAGGCTATTAAAATTTACTACCTTATATGTCTCATCTGATTTTTTTACTGAAGATAATTTCCGCTCTTGCGATGAAGAGACGTTAATAGAGTTTCTGCGATTAGCATAATCATTTTTTATAGAGCATTTTTTTTCAGTATCTGGGTGTGCCAAATCAAGTCCCTGATACTAAGAAGTGTGCAAGTGATGTTTATATAGTTTGATATTGGTAGACTGTGCTCGGGAACCATCATGAGCCTTAATTACGGTAATAGAAGCCTCTTCAAAGTTCGTAATATTTTTTATTCGTATGCGCATTCTTGACGGCGAGTATTTATTATCACGACTTTTAAATATGAATCCAAGTGTGCTTCCAGTTTCAGCTGCGAGTTGGAGACGGCGCAATACCTTAACTGACAGCCATGTTTGCCAAGTTAATACTAATCCACAATTATTACTTCTTAAGGCTCTTTCCATACTCCATAAAGCGTCTTTACAAGGAACGGCCTTATTTACCACTAATATTTGATCTGTATCGATTCCGGCTTGTTGTAGGGCAGGGGCATAAACTATGTGAGGAGGGCAAACCCAAAGAATCCACTTACCTTGTTTAATTACTGAAAGCATCAACGGAATTAGTAACTGTAACTCACCAATGCCATGATACTGATTTATGACTTCAACTAGGCCTTTCTTTGGCCAGCCCCCTCCTGGTAATATATTGTCAAGTTTTTTATCGCCGGTGCTATTACTATTTACTTTATCAAGATCACAAGCACGCCATAGGTCCCTATTATTTAATAGTAATTTTTCTATACTTTCTCTCATAAGCTTTATCTGTGTTTTTACAAAAACTCTACGCTAAAACTGTATATATATACAGTATTATAAGAGTAAAGAACAGTAAATCAACAGTGAATTTAGAGGTTTTTAATAAAAATAAACATTAAATATAAGCCATAGCCTATTGTTTTAAATAATTTTAATTCTAAAGCTTTAATAGTTTAAGCCGCTAAGTGACGTGTGAAAACAATCTGCCATTAGGAGAAGAAAAATGAGAAAGCCTGATATGGTTACTGTTGTGGTTATGCTATTCGTCGCAAGTGCATTGGCAAGCGGGGTTGCTCAGAGTGCTTTAATTTGAGAGGCACAGGTTTTGGTTCACAATACCCATAATTTAAGCACTGTCTTTAGAAGTTGATGTTGCAGTAGGAAGGAATCGTGTTTCCTTCTAGTCTAGAGACCTACGCGTGGCTCGATCGATATATCCTCTCTCCAGTTACTATTAAATCAAGTTTTACATCCCAATTTTCAGCCGGGATTTCCTGCACATGCTGGCATTCATGAGCTAAGCCAACCAAAAGAGGTTGTGTGAGTGAATTTCGCCTCTTGAAATTAAATGTTTTATCGTAGAGGCCCTTACCCATTCCTAACCGAGAGCATTTATCGTCGAAACCAACCAAGGGAACGAACACGACTTCTAATTTGAGCGGTGATATTAAAGACCCCTGCGGCAAGGGCTCTTCTATTCCCCATTTATTCTCTTTTAACGTCGTTTCTTGATCATACAAACCAAAGTTCAATCGATCTGCGCCACTATTAGATGTCATGGGCAAATAACACGATTTGCGTTGAGTTATAGCTTCTTGAAGGATTTTTTTTGGGTTCAGCTCCCCATCAAAGCTGATATAAAATGCGAGATGAGTTGCTGATAGGAAGAAATCCTGCCGAATAATAAAATCATAAACTGCATTAGAGGCCGATTGCTGGTCGCTGAAAGGTAAATTCCGTCTAAGATATCTGAGGGAATCGCGCAGTTCTCTTCTTTGTCTTTTCTTCATAAGAACGAAGGTATTAATGAGAAAGAAAAAGCGAAGTAGGACAGTCAAGCTCCCCGGAACACCGCTATCAAACTTGCCCTGAACCCAAAGGTTCAGGTGGTGGCTCCCGCGATGNATAAGGCTTTCCGTCAAGCGGACNTGCACACCAACATCNGTCGAGTTGCCTCCGGTTATTACGATATCGGCTCAAGAACACTTTTGATTGGCCAATGCTCTAGGGAACTCTAAGTCTNTGATTATATCGTTCTCTACAACTCTAGGAAAGATGCATAACCGGACTNTGGTGGAGTTTGTGTACTTTACTTNTGATGTTGATTAATAANGGCAGGGTTCATATTTCTAATTGACGCGATTCGGNTAGNGCTTCATCGATTCGATCTTCCAGGCCTTTTACTTGCTGATCAGTCATATGCCTTGTCTCATTAATTTGNCGNCTTTTTCGCAGCATGTCGTGTGTAATGNTAAGAGCCGCCATTACCGCAATTTTTTCGGCACCATGNATGTTTCCCCTGTCTTTGATNTTTCGCATACTTTCATCAAGATAACGNGCTGATTTCATTAAAGCCTCTTGATCTGANGGAGGGCAGTTGACCTGATACTCTTTATCNAGAATCTTAACCTGTACTGCAGCCGCTTGATTATTCATGATTTTATCCAAAAAGATTTAAGAATTATTCATGGCCTTTAGCCGAGTTAAAATGGANTCTAGTTTTGATTTGGCCTCTCTATTTTTCTCAAGGAGTTGTTTCCGCTCGGNTTGCCAGTTGTCNTCACTGGCNTTCAAGATTTGGTTTTTCACCTTCATCTCAGAACAGACCNTAATCAAGTCATNGACCTTGTTTTTNAGCGAATCAAATTTTTCTTCAGTATTTTCAGTCATTGTTGGCTTTCTTTCTATGTAATNAATACTCTGGAGTTCTAAAAGCAGATTGTTACAGTATTACTNTGAACGAAACATTTAGAACGTTTACTATAGAGCCGACGCTAAAATCGGTCAATAATCTAGTTTAAAAAATTAAGCGTTGGAAGCATCCGTNCATATAGAAAACCTTTAGAAGNACCAACTGAGACTGGGAAAAGCAGATATTTAAGGATTATACGGGAATTTAATGTTGAATTTAGGAAAAANCGCAATGGGAATTACGAACAAAGAATTTNAAAAACGAAGGAAGGAATTAATGTCCCAGATGGAGCCNAACAGTATTGGNTTATTGAGTTCCGCACCAGAGCGTTTGCGAAACAATGANGCAGAATANCAATATCGACAAAGCAGTGATTTTTACTACCTCACNGGGTTCTCCGAGCCACAGGCNATACTGGCTTTAGTGCCCGGGCGTCNACAAGGCGAAGTNATANTATTTTGNAGAGAGAANAATANGGAGAGAGAGTTGTGGACGGGCTATATCCTAGGGCCAGACGCAGCGATTGACTCATTACAAATTGATGACGCATATCCTATTGATGATGTGGATGAGATTATTGTCGGCTTGATAGAAGGNAAGGATCGCATTTACTACTCTATGGGGAGNGANGATCACTTCGATGGTAAGGTAATGGCCTGGGTAAAAAACATTCGTGACAATNCGAAAANNGGCCCTCCTCCACCTANTGANTTTCAGGTATTAGACCATTTACTTCATGAGTTGCGTCTCATAAAGAGTCCTGCNGAGATNAAGCTTATTGAAAAGGCGGCAAAAATATCTGCTGAAGGTCATAAAGCAGCTATGAGTCGGTGTGTGCCTGGCCTAAAAGAATACGAATTAGAAGCAGAATTGCAGTATGCTTTTACCCGCAATGGTAGTCGGTCTCCCGCCTACCAATCAATCGTGGGGGCCGGCGACAATGCTTGTATATTGCACTATAATTCGAATTGCGCAGAAATAAAAAAAGGAGACCTGGTACTAATAGATGCGGGGTGTGAATATGACTGCTATGCCTCAGATATAACAAGGACTTTTCCAGCTAGTGGTAAATTTACAGAAGAGCAGAGATTAATATATGAAATAGTTCTGCTCGCCCAGAACGAGGCTATAAAGACCGTTCAACCAGGAAATACATGGAACGCGCCTCATGANATCTCTGTNAAAGTTATTGTTAAAGGACTATTGAAACTTGGTCTTTTGAAGGGTTCTTTATCCCAACAACTCAAATCTGAGGAATATAAGCGTTATTATATGCATCGAGTTGGACATTGGCTTGGGATGGATGTTCATGATGTCGGAGACTATAAAATTGATGGCCATTGGCGATTGCTTGAACCTGGTATGGTNACNACTATCGAGCCNGGGATCTATATANCACCATCAGATACCTCGGTACCNAAAAAATGGCGTGGGATTGGTATTCGTATTGAAGACGATGTGNTGGTAACAAAAAAAGGGCAAAAAGTATTGAGCGCGGGAATACCAAGAACTATAGAAGAAATCGAGGCTCAAATGTCAAAACAAGTTGCCTAAATTTGGACACATATAATGATTATAAAATCACCCCAAAATAACTACGACATTACGATAGTGGGCGGTGGAATGGTGGGTGCGTCTTTTGCTGTTACTGTGAGCGAGACCTTAAAAGATAGCAGTCTAAAAATTCTTGTAGTTGAAGCCGCCGTACCTTTAAGTATAGATCAGAGCGGTTCGGGTTTCGATTCTCGCTCTACTGCGCTTTCATTTGGATCCAAACAAATATTGAGTGAATCTTCAATTTGGTTAGAAATCGGTGAAAAAGCTGAACCGATTCGGGAAATTATAGTTTCGGATAAAGGAAGATTTGGTACGACTAGAATCTCCAGTAAAGAGCAAAATCTAGAAGCTCTTGGATTTGTGGTAGAGAACAAGGATCTGGTATTGACGTTAAATAATCGATTGAGTGCTTCCCATCTAATCGATTATTTAACACAAGCTAAAATAACTAGTGTTACTCCTCGGGCAAGTGGTGTGAGCTTTGAGATTAGTAGTGACGAAAGCAGTTGGTCTGTTTCTTCGGCGTTGCTGGTATTAGCAGATGGCGGTAGGTCATCAGTCTGCGAAAACTTAGGTATAGTCAGAAGTCATCAAGATTATAATCAGCACGCCATAGTTACCAATGTGGCTTTCGAAAAAGCTCATGCAGGTAAAGCATTTGAACGATTCACAGATACTGGTCCGCTTGCGGTTTTACCTCTGCGTAAATTCAAAGATGAAAATAGATGTTCAGTAGTTTGGTCTGTCAATTCTTATGAAAGTGATCATATTCTTGGACTAAATCAAGAAGCAATGCAAAAGACTTTACAAGACTCATTTGGCCATAGGCTTGGAAAAATAGTAAAAGTTGGCAAGTTAGATTGTTTTCCTTTGAGACTATCGGTAGCGCGAGAGCAGGTTAGACCAGGCATAGCTTTGCTTGGAAATGTAGCGCATACACTTCACCCAGTAGCGGGCCAAGGAATGAACCTAGCCTTGAGAGACATGGAAGCTCTTGTCAGAAGCATAGGGGAAGGACTTCAAGAGGGTTCTAATTGTGGAGAGATGCGTGTGCTTCAACGTTACCTCGAAAAACAGATTGATGACCATTATCAGATTATTACGCTTACTGACAAACTAGTATCGCTGTTTTCTAGTAACGCGCCAACGAAAGTAATGGCCCGAAAGTTTGGCTTATTATCTTTAGAGTTGTTTCCCTCGCTCAAGAAAACTTTCGCAATGAAAGCAATGGGTCTCGGATGAAGAATCTTACTCTACTAGGCTGCGTATTTTTTCTACACGTCTTCTATTAGTCCCAAGGTCGCTGTAACCGACACGAGATGCCGATCTTACGTGACTAATGTTCTCAATTTCATCGTAGAGAAATTCAACATCGTCGACATACCCCATTAAGCGGCTTTTGAATTCTGCGCGCATATAGTTATTAGATCGATTAACTATGTTTGCATTATTTAAGGAGGCCAATGTTTTTTCTATCTTTTCAAGATCAGCCTTGATTGGTTTTATTGAATGAGGTGCTTTGGTGTCAAAACTTGATACGCAATTGGGTGAATTCGGACAAGGTGCTAACTTATGATCATATACGCCTAGATTCTCTGGTGTGTCTCCAGCGCATGCGTGTAGAAATGGTAGAATAGAAAGTAAAAGCTTTTTCATAATTCAGAGCAAGGAGCTACTACGTTTTAGATTTTTCACTGAACAACCGTCATTCCAAGCCATTCAGCGATCAAAGCAGGCTTTTCGTCTCCCTCTATCTCAACTGTTACGTTATGTTTTAACAAGTAGTGCTTGGGTTTCTTCTCCTCTGCACTAATTAGTTGAAATCTGGCTCTGACTTTACTGTTTACCCTAACTGGGCTAACGAAGCGCACCTTGTCTAGTCCGTAATTAATGCCCATTACGGTATTTTCTAGCTTAATCCCTCCGCCCATTGAGCTAAGTTTGCTCAGGAGAGAAAGTGTTAGAAAGCCATGAGCAATAGTTGCACCGAAAGGGGTTTCAGCTGCCCGATCCTCGTCGACATGGATATACTGAAAATCTCCTGTCGCATCCGCAAATTTGTTTATTTGATCTTGGTTAATTTCAATCCAGTCTGTGAGACCAACTTCCTTGCCGAGAAAACCACTCAAGTCCTTGATGTTCACCTTTTTAGTCATTATTTAACCTTGAAGTTAATTCTTAATAATTTCATTGAAGATTTTACCAGTAAAGAACTCTTGGAGGAATATAACTAATCTAGTTTGATTTTTGATTAGATACTATAATTCAGTAGGATGAAGCGAACTAAAAAGAATGACTTCGATGTAATCATTGTCGGTGCCGGAATGGTCGGACTTACGGTAGCTAGTTTGCTCAAAGATAGTCAACTTCGAGTCGCTTTGGTTGACAGAAATGAAGACCCCACGATTAATGTAGCTGAGGAACATGATCAAAGGAAGTTTGACGCTAGGGTTAGCGCGTTAAGCGCATCTTCGAGAATGATCTTTAAGCAGCTTGGTGTTTGGAATTTGCTTGAGGAAAAGCGTCACTGCGACTTTCATACGATGCATGTGTGGGATGCTGATGGTACCGGCAGTATCACCTTTTCTGCTGAAGACTTAGCAGTTCCCAGACTCGGAACAATTGTTGAGAACTCCCTTGTTATTGACGCCCTAATGCAGCGCCTTAAGTTGAAGGGCAATGTTGAGCTTTTCTGTCCTTGTTCAGTTAATTCTCTTGATGAAGGTGAAGATTGGGTAACTTTAAATACTAAAGAACATCAAATATTGCGCGCAAAGCTCGTCATTGCTGCTGATGGTGCGAATTCTAAAATTCGTGAATTCTCAAATTTTAGAGTTCGGGAATGGGAATATAATCACCATGCTATTGTGGCTACTGTCAAAACCGAAATGCCTCACCAGATGACCGCTTTGCAGCGGTTTATGCCGACAGGGCCCTTAGCATTTTTACCTCTGTCTTCTGATACCGGAGCTGAGTGTAAAGAATACAGCAGCATCGTTTGGTCGGCTGAGCCCTCTTATGCTAAAAACCTTATAAATTTGTCTGATAAAGACTTTCGCATTGAGTTAACTAAGCACGCTGAGGCGCGTTTTGGCGAGGTAACTGATTGTAGTTCACGTTACTTATTCCCACTTAAACAGCGACACTCTGTGAATTACTCAAAACAGCGAATTGTGCTTGTTGGAGATGCCGCACACAGCATTCACCCGCTCGCAGGGCAAGGCGTAAATCTTGGCCTTCTTGATGCTGAAGCCCTGAGTAATGAGATCAGGAAAGGTTTGGATGCGGGAAGGCCAGTATGTGACCCAGTCATAATGAATAGGTATCAAAGGGCAAGGAAAGGGCACAATTTAGGTATGATGGCTTTAATGGAGGGATTCAAGCGAGTTTTTGCGGAAGATACCTTAGCTATTAGATGGCTTAGAAATTTTGGTATGAGCAGTATAAATGATTTAAGGCCCGTCAAAAATTTTCTAGCTCGACGGGCTATGGGCTTGGACTCCTGAGTCGGTTATAAATTTCAAATAGGTATATAATGACATCTTATTGTCATTTTTGCCTCGGTTTTATCAAATTCAATAATCCCCCGAAATTTCAGAGGCCTAGCTTCTTGAAAGTCAAAATTCCTATATTTTAGATCTTCTTATGAAGATTTCTTAAAGTCAGTCGATACTNATGTCTGCAACGTATTAGGGCTATAGGTTAGGGCGTTAGGAANGACAGGAGCAGCATTGAAATGGCGAAGGACACTAAATTTCCCTTTGACTTGGATTTAAGCAATTTAGACACTGGCAGCATTACTAATATATTGAACGACATAGACCAGCATATGCCTTTCATGGAGAGTGAGAGGGATAAGACGCAACTTTTGCAAGTGAAAAAATTTTTTGAAGAAGAACTAAAGATGGTAAACCGGCTGCACTAACGATTTCCTCTCGGTGCATTTTTCTTCCTGCGAAGAAGTTTATAAATACAACCCCACCCATTTTGACAGTAAGAGTTCATTTGAAACTAACTGGCTTTATAATATACCTACTGCCAGGCTATTACCTACAGTAGCTACAGAGAGAAATTGAATCGATAGGAGAGGATGAAATTCCTGATACTTTGGTGCACAAGTTTTTTTCAGCATTTCAGCATAGTAGTCTCGCAATCCGGTTAGTTTGGGATACTAGTAGATCTCTCACGTTGCTTATGGCGATATCGACGATAGTGGCCGGCATTACACCGGTTGCAATCGCTTCGGTAGGAGGNTTGTTTGTGGATGCTGTAGCTAATTTACTGCAGCAATCCGGAATTGATTTTTCCAGTTTTCGTCAAGAGATCCTCGGGTATGTCTTAATTGAATTAGGGTTGGTGCTCTTATTAACTGCGTCTCAAAGGTTGAATCTGGTATGTCAATCTATCTTGCGTGCATTACTTGGGAATAAGATTAATGTGATGATCCTCGAAAAAGCGTTGACTTTAGAGCTTGCACATTTTGAAGATTCTGAATACTACGATAAATTAATTCGGGCACGAAGAGAAGCATCAAGTAGACCCCTCTCCTTGATAATTAAAACCTTTGATCTTTTGAGAGACATAATTGCTTTGGCGACTATTGGTGTTTTTCTGTTTCAATTTTCTATATGGGCTGCCATGTTATTGCTGATTTCAGGTATTCCAGCCTTTATTGCTGAAACCAAATTCTCTGGTGAGGCTTTTCGAATTCAAAAACGTCGCTCTGCAGAACGACGACTGCAGATCTACCTTGAGATGGTTTTAACGCGCGAAGATGGCGTNAAGGAAGTTAAACTTTTCCAGCTCGGCAAACACTTTCTAAAACGCTACATTGAGATTTTTAATCGCATATATCGGGAAGATAGAAGTTTGGTTTTAAGGAGGGCATTCTGGGGTTACACACTCGGGCTGCTGGCAAGCATTGCACTTTACTTCGCTTACGGTTGGGTCGGGTTTGCTGCTATTTCAGGTATCATAACTATTGGACAAATGACGATGTATATTGCNCAATTTAGGCTTGGGCAAAACGCAGTCACCACGAGCTTGACAGCAATAAATGGAATGTATGAAGATAATCTTTATCTNTCAAATCTTTCAGAATACTTGGATCATGAAGTACCAGAAGTTGGTGGTGACAGCTTGCATGGCCCATATCCTGAAAATGGTATTCAATTTGAAAATGTGAGTTTCCTGTATCCTGGCTCAGAAAGACCAGCATTAGAAAATGTATCGGTTAATATAAAACCGGGCGAGTCCTTGGCAATCGTAGGTGAAAATGGTAGTGGTAAGACTACGCTGATTAAGCTGCTGACCCGTCTTTACAANCCGACTAGCGGAAGAATTCTCCTTGAGGGTCTGGATCTTGAGTATTGGGATATCAATGCATTGCGAAATAAAATAGGAGTGATTTTTCAAGATTTCAATCGTTATCAGTTGGTTGTGGGGGAGAATATAGGTATCGGAGAGGTCAGTGATAGCGGTGATCAAGAACGCGTAGGAGAAGCAGCTAAAAAGGGGATGGCGCACTCTTTTATAAAAGAGTTACCTGACGCCTATAATACTCAACTTGGTTCTTGGTTCAAGGATGGCAAAGAACTTTCTGGAGGGCANTGGCAGAAAATAGCACTATCTAGAGTATTCATGAAAAAGAGCGCCGATGTTCTAGTTCTTGATGAACCGACGGCTGCGTTAGATGCGAAAGCAGAGGCTGAAATATTTTCTCATTTTCGTGAGATCACCGATGACAGGATTTCTATAATTATTTCGCACCGTTTCTCTACTGTCCGGATGGCAGATCACATAATAGTTTTTAAAAAGGGTAAGGTGGTTGAGGAGGGAAACCATCTTGAACTTATAAATCATGAGGGTATTTACGCAACTTTATTCGAACTTCAGGCGCGGGGTTATCGATAAGATCGCTAAACTATCCTTGTAACTTGAATGCCTAGTTGGACTAGAGTAGGTTTGTTATTTGGATTACACCAGAATTAAGGAAGCAATGAATAATAATAAATCTAGGGATCACTACTCAGGCGATAAAAGAGTATATCCACCCAACAGCTCTTTGGCCGTCCGACAACTTCTTCGTGCGCGCACCAGACTAATGGTTTGCTTTTGGACACTGCCTGTCTACATCTTGATAGTATGGGTGTTACTTTCTAACCAGCAACCAATAGATTTGTTTATGTTTTTTTACTTTAGTCTTTGTGCTGGTTTTTGGATAGATATGGTCAGGCGCAGGTGTCCTGTTTGTACAAAACAATTTTACGTNAAGTCAATTGTGCTAAATCTAAGAACTAAAAAGTGTGTTCATTGCGGTTTAGGCATNGATAGNCATTTCNAAGGGTAGCCGTTGTTNCNATGAGTAGTTTTGGAGCAGAANTTAAATTAGAGGTATTCAATGTCGAAAGACGAAATGAGCGGATTTGAGAAAGCCTACACGGAATCAATTCAAAATCCAGAAAAATTCTGGCTTTCGGCAGCGCAAGAAATAGATTGGTTTAAATCACCGACAAGNGCGTTAAGTGTTGAAGTGACACCTCACGGCCAGTGGTTCGTGGATGGCGAGTTGAATACTTGCCATAACGCATTAGATCGACATATTGATGCTGGACGNGGAGAAAATACTGCTCTCATTTACGATAGCCCGGTAACGTCGAATATAAAGAAGTTTTCATTTGCCGAATTACGAGATGAAGTAGCTTTATGTGCCGGGGCGCTAAATCAGCTGGGTGTTGTTAAAGGCGATAGGGTCATTATCTACATGCCAATGATCCCTGAAACAGTTATTGCGATGCTAGCTTGTGCCCGTATTGGAGCGATTCATGGTGTTGTATTTGGTGGATTTGCTTCTGCCGAGCTTGCCGTTCGTATTGATGATGCAAGGCCAAAAGTAATAATATCGGCGTCATGCGGTATAGAGGTTAATCGAATTATTCCCTATATGCCGTTGTTAAACGACGCTATTAATATCGCTGAGCATAAGCCCGTGAATGTGATTGTGGTTCAAAGACCCGAACTTCAATCAGAACTCAAAAAGGACAGAGATTTGAGTTGGGGAGATGCTTTGGGGTCAGCGACTCCTGCGGAATGTGTATCACTGCAATCAACAGACCCTTTGTATATTCTTTATACATCTGGCACAACCGGACTTCCAAAGGGAGTGGTGCGAGACAATGGTGGGCATGCAGTTGCTCTGAATTTTACAATGAAAGCAATTTACAATGTCGATATAGGCGATGTTTATTGGGCCGCTTCGGATGTCGGCTGGGTCGTCGGACATTCTTATATCGTCTATGGTCCTTTATTGAAGGGATGCACAACTGTTTTGTATGAGGGAAAGCCTGTTGGTACCCCAGATGCCGGAGCCTTTTGGAGAGTAATTTCAGATCATAAGGTTAAAGCTTTTTTTACAGCACCAACAGCATTTAGAGCAATTAAAAAGGAAGATCCAGATGCTAGTTTTCTTAAAGAGTATGACTTAAGCCACTTTGAGTTATTATTTCTTGCGGGAGAGAGGACTGATCCGGATACTTTGGAATGGGCTCAGGAAAAACTTCAGAGACCAGTTATTGATCACTGGTGGCAAACCGAAACTGGCTGGTCTATCGCTGCTAATTGTGCTGGTTATGGTTTGCGTCCAATCAAACCTGGTTCGCCGACTCTGCCAGCTCCGGGATGGCATATCGATGTACTTAACGAGAAATGTGAACCTTTGGGCAGCGGAGAGGTTGGAGCTCTCTGCGGAAAATTACCAATGCCCCCTGGCTCAATGCTAACTCTTTGGGAAGCGCCAGAGAGATTTATTACAAGCTATTTTGCTGAGTACCCTGGGTACTATAAAACAGCTGATGCTGGTTACATTGATGAAGATGGTTATGTCTTCGTGATGAGTAGAACCGACGATATCATTAACGTTGCGGGTCATCGTTTGTCAACGGGAGGAATGGAAGAAGTCCTTTCTGGTCATAACGACGTTGCTGAGTGCGCTGTAATAGGTGTTTCGGATGCTTTAAAGGGACAAATCCCGGTAGGACTAATCGTTCTCAAGATGGGCGTAGAGGAAGAACATTCTAAAATAATAGACGAATGCGTTCAGCTTGTTCGAAAAAAAATAGGGCCAGTTGCCTCTTTTAAAAAAGCCGCTATAGTAGCCAACTTGCCTAAAACTAGATCTGGAAAGATACTCCGCGGGACTATGCAAAAAATAGCAGATAATGAAGACTTTCGAATCCCAGCAACTATCGAAGATACCTCTGTTTTAGAGAAGGTTGATCTGGCCCTTCAGGGAATCGGTTTATCTAAGTCTAGAGTATGATGAGTTAATTCTGCAGGAAGGTATGAATTTTCTCTGCAACTTGTCTGCCCTCGTCAATCGCCCTTACTACTAGTGATTGACCTCTACGGCAATCCCCTGCGGCAAAAATCTTTTCGTGAGAAGTCTGAAAACAACCATAATCGGCTTGATAATTGGATCGTTCATCCAGCGCCAAATTGAGATCCTCGAAAACGTAGGGCTCTGGCCCTAAAAAGCCCATTGATAAAAAAATTAGATCTGCTTCCCAAAAGCGGATGGTCCCGGCTATTTCATTAAACTCGTGATCAACATCGATGGTATTAATTCCAAGTAATCGACCCGCATCGTCTCTAACAAACTCTTTGCCTGAAATGGAGTAAGCACGCGGGTCTTCGCCATAACGGGCCGCCGCTTCCTCATGACCATAATCAACTCGGAAAATAATTGGCCACGTTGGCCAAGGGTTAGTGGAAGCTCGTTCGGCAGGTGGTTTAGGAGTAATTTCAAAATTAACTAAAGATTTGCAATTATGGCGTAGGGAAGTTCCTATGCAATCAGTCCCTGTATCTCCTCCACCAATAACAATTACTTTTTTGTTTCTGGCATCGATGTACTGTCCATCAGTCAGCTTTGAATCGAGCAAGCTTTTAGTATTACGTAAAAGAAAGTCCATCGCAAAATGTACACCGGAACCTTCTCTACCTGGTATTTTTAAGTCCCTGGGTATAGTTGCTCCGGTGGTAAGTAGTATGCAGTCATTGGATTCAAGTAATTTATTTATGGATAGCGAGTTTGGACCTGAACCGCCTACGTCAGAATTTGTAAAAAAATTGATTCCCTCCTCTCTTAATATGTCCACTCGTCTGTCAACTATCGACTTATCAAGTTTCATATTAGGGATACCGTACATGAGTAATCCACCTATACGATCATCTCTTTCGTATACCGTTANATTATGCCCTTCGTAATTTAACTGTGCCGCTGCTGCAAGACCTGCAGGGCCAGATCCAACGATTGCAACTTTCTTGTCAGTCCTTTTTTTTGGTGGATCGGGAAGGATCCATCCTTCTTCAAAACCTTTATCAACTATCGCACACTCTATATTTTTAATTGTTACAGGTGGCTCATGAATTCCCAGAACACAAGAACCCTCGCAAGGCGCGGGACAAACCCTCCCGGTAAACTCAGGGAAGTTATTTGTTTTGTGTAGTCGGTCTAACGCTTCTCTCCATCTGTTTTTATATATGAGGTCATTCCACTCTGGAATAAGGTTATAAACAGGGCAGCCATTACTTGATTGACAGAAAGGCACACCACAGTCCATGCATCTGGCACCTTGAGTGCTTAGATGCTCCAGTTGATGGTCAGTATAAATTTCTTTGAAGTCGACTAGACGTTCGACCGCATCTCGATAAGGTTCAGTTTTTCTCTCGAATTCTTTAAACCCTGTTGGTTTACCCATTTCAGATCCCAATTCTATAAAGCAAAATCAAACCACTCTAAGCGGCAGTGGTTGCTCTTTCAGCTAAGACACGCTTGTAATCAGTTGGCATGACTTTCACAAACTCGGCTAATGCGGTCTTCCAGTTATTCAATATATCCTGAGCTACTGGTGAACCAGTATATGTATAGTGATTTTCGATTAGTGCTTTTANTTCTATGATGTCGTTCGCGCTAGACAAGGACTCAAGTTCAAATGATTCCATGTTGCATTTTTTAGAAAAATTCTTGCTGGGGTCCCATACATAAGCGACGCCACCACTCATTCCAGCACCAAAGTTACGGCCAGTTTCGCCCAAAATGACAACTTTGCCGCCTGTCATATATTCACAACCGTGATCCCCGATACCCTCAACAACAGCTTGAGCCCCACTATTTCTGACAGCAAATCTTTCTGCGACAATTCCTCTTAAGTAGGCCTCGCCGCCTGTTGCCCCATATAGGATAACGTTTCCGGCGATTACATTTTCCTCTGCAGCAAACGTACTTTGTTTAGGTGGATAAATGATTATTTTGCCGCCAGATAAGCCCTTGCCAACATAATCATTTGCATCACCTTCTACAGTAAGAGTAATTCCTTTTGCGAGCCATGCGCCTAACGATTGCCCAGCAGAGCCAGTTAATTTGATGTTAATGGTGTCATTGGGCAGCATGTTTTCTTTCCACCTTTTTGCAACTTCGTTAGAAAGCATAGTTCCNACAACACGATTAGTGTTTATAACATTGCTCTCTATAGAAACTCTATCGCCCGTTTTTAACGCGGGAGCAGCAAGGCGAATTAACTCATTATCTAGCGCTTTATCCAATCCATGGTCTTGTTCTTTTATGCAGTAGACCTGTGTGTCCTCGAACAAAATTTGCGCTGGTTCTAATATGGAACTTAGATCGAGGCCGCTTGCTTTCCAATGTTGCACCGCATCCTCTGTGTTTAAGAGGTCAACTCTGCCGATCATGTCATTAATGGTTTTCAAACCAAGCTCGGCCATAATGACTCGGAGTTCTTCAGCCACCATGAACAAATAGTTAACGACGTGCTCGGGTTTTCCTTTGAATTTTTTTCGTAGTTCTGGGTCTTGAGTGGCAATGCCAACNGGACACGTATTCAAATGACACTTTCGCATCATAATGCATCCGAGTGTTATTAATGGTGCTGTTGCAAAACCAAACTCCTCCGCGCCTAAAAGTGCGGCAATTGCGACATCGCGGCCCGTTTTTAACTGACCATCAGTCTGTAGGACCACTCGTGAACGCAGATTGTTCATAACTAGAGTTTGATGTGTTTCTGCGATGCCAAGCTCCCAGGGAAGCCCCGCGTGTTTGATCGAAGTCAACGGCGATGCGCCAGTCCCTCCATCATGACCAGAAATAACGAGATGGTCTGTTTTTGCCTTAGTGACGCCGGCGGCGATTGTACCGACACCGATTTCAGAGACTAGCTTTACACTGATTCTTGCCTCACGGTTCGCGTTTTTTAGATCGTGTATGAGCTGCGCGATATCCTCGATAGAGTAGATATCATGGTGTGGAGGTGGACTAATCAAACCCACCCCCGGAGTGGAATGTCTAATGCGAGCGATATTCTCGTCAACTTTCCCGCCAGGTAGCTCGCCCCCCTCACCAGGCTTTGCTCCTTGAGCTATTTTAATTTGAAGTTCATCCGCATTACTCAGATACCATGCGGTTACGCCAAATCTACCGGATGCTATTTGTTTTATCGCAGAACGCTTTGAATCGCCGTTAGGGAGTTGAGTGAATCGTGCTGGGTCCTCGCCGCCTTCACCGGTATTCGATTTACCGCCGAGTCTATTCATCGCTACGGCGAGAGATTCATGGCTCTCCTCAGAGATTGAACCGAAGCTCATTGCGCCCGTTGCAAACCGCTTTACAATCTCGCTTGCAGACTCAACGTTATCGAGATCAATCGGACTTATGTCGCTTTGTCGAAATTTCAATAGACCTCTAAAGGCGCAGCGACGAGTAGATTCTTCATTCGCATGTTTTGCAAAGGCATCATAGGCCTCTGTATTATTGTTACGTGCCGCAATTTGAAGATTAAATATTGTGTTTGGATTCCACATGTGAGTGTCGCCGCCAGTGCGCCAGTGGAAATCACCCGGATTTTCCAGGACTGGAATAAGCTG
Source organism: Gammaproteobacteria bacterium (assembly GCA_002714195.1). Lineage (GTDB taxonomy): Bacteria > Pseudomonadota > Gammaproteobacteria > Pseudomonadales > Pseudohongiellaceae > UBA9145. The sequence continues at coordinate 63,760 of PAWK01000074.1, forward strand.
GCTCTCTCTACTGGGAAATCCGACTGAATGTCGCCTTTGAGATTCTTCAATTAATACCGTGAAGTTTATTCCTTGAACTCGACTAGCAGTGCCATCAAAACATTTCTCTATGATTTCATCAGCAAGGCCTACAGCCTCAAAAATCTGGGCGCCCTTGTAGGAGTGCAGTGTAGAAATGCCCATCTTAGCCATTACCTTCAGCATCCCTTTAGCGACGCCTTTCTTATAGCCTGCAACCAACTTTTCTTCGGTGGAAAATTTCTCACCTAGAAGGTTTTCCTTATTCGCTTGCCAAAGCGCCTCAAAGGCAAGATAGGGGTTTATTGCGTCTGCCCCATATCCGGTGAGCAGGCAGTGGTGATGAACCTCTCTTGCTTCACCAGTTTCTATTACTATCCCGATTTGAGTTCGTTGCTCGCTCTTAATCAGGTGATGATGAACAGCTCCGCAGGCTATTAGTGCGCTCAGAGGAACCCGTGTTTTTGAAGTTCGTCGATCCGAGAGGATGATGAATGAGTAACCATCTTTGATTGCACTGCTTGCCTCATCGCAAATACGGTCTATCGTCTCGAGATATCCTGAATCCTCTTTTACATCATAGGTGATATCAATAACCTTTGAGGTTAAACCTTGATGGTCCATGTCTTTAATAATGGTTAATTCTTGGTTAGAAATAATCGGATGTTCAAGACTTAACCGATGTGCTTGCTCTGCTGTAGAATCCAGCAAATTGCCTTCAGGACCGATAAAACATCTAAGGCTCATTACGACTTCTTCGCGAATGGAGTCGATAGGCGGGTTCGTTACCTGTGCAAACAACTGCTTGAAATAGTCGTAAATCATTCGAGGCTTATCAGACAAACAGGCAAGCGCAGAATCATTTCCCATTGATCCCAGTGGGTCTCGAGCCTCTGTGACCAAGGGTATTAGCATGAACTGCATAGTTTCAGTCGTGTAGCCAAAAGCCTTCATGCGTTGTAACGTATCGGATGTTTCAATTGGTNCAGATTCAAACCTGCCTGGGATATCTGCTAATATCACTTTTTGATCTTTCAGCCAGCTTCCATATGGCTTTCTGCTACTGATATCTTGTTTTACTTCCTCGTCCGAGACAAGACGCCCCTGATCGAAATCAAGCAGAAAAATTTTGCCGGGCTGCAACCTGCCCTTGGTTTTTACGTTNGCAGGATCTACCTCTAAGACACCTACCTCAGAAGCCATAATGCACTTATCGTCATGAGTTATGTAATATCTGCTCGGCCGAAGGCCGTTTCGATCTAGAACAGCGCCAATGTATTTTCCATCTGAAAAGACTATTGAGGCAGGTCCGTCCCAAGGNTCCATTAAGGCTGAATGATATTCATAAAAATCTTTCTTACCCTGATTCATGTTTAAGTCGGATTGCCAAGCCTCAGGAATCATCATCATTGTTGCTTCCGCAAGAGAGCGACCAGATAACAACAGAAATTCCAGCACCGCGTCAAAGCTGCCGGAGTCAGAACAGTCAGAATCAATAATCGGGAAGATGGAGGGTAGCTTTTCGTTAAAAGCGTCAGTTGCAACTTTACCTTGCCTGGCAGCCATGGCATTTACGTTGCCGCGCAAGGTGTTAATTTCACCGTTATGACTCATGAACCGATTAGGCTGAGCTCGATCCCACGAAGGGAACGTATTGGTGCTGAACCTTGAATGGACCATTGCNAGATGGGTTTCAAATTCGGGGTTCGTGAGGTCTTCATAAAAAGGAAAGAGCTGTCCTGGTGTTAACATACCTTTATAGACAATTACTTTTGTTGAGAGACTGCAGGCATAAACTTGTTTTCGCTCCGATAGGGANAAGTTGTTTCGAAGTGAATGGGAAAAACGCTTGCGAATTACGTAATTTGCTCTNTCGAATTCTTCTTGNNTTATTGCATCAGTAGATTTGATAAAAAGCTGAGCGATGTAAGGCTGAGCCGAAAGAGCTGCCGGACCAACATCCGCCCCTTCTGCATCGACTGGCACTTCTCTCCAACCGATTAATGTTTGCCCTTCTTCTCGTACAATGTTTGCTATCGTATCTTTACAGATTGTTCTTTCAGCTTCGTTTTGCGGTAAGAAAATATTGCCCACGGCAAAAGAGCCCGGCGTTAATTCTGTATCGAAAGCTTCCAAGCCAATTTGTTGAAAGAAACTGAAGGGGAGTGCCATTAAAATTCCGGCGCCATCACCGGTATTAGCTTCAAAACCGCACCCGCCCCTGTGGTCCATCCTAGAGTTAAGATGATATGCATCGAGCATGATTTCATGACTAGGCTTGCCTTTAATGTTGGCAACAAAGCCTACACCGCACGAGTCTTTTTCCATGGCGGGGTCATAAAGCCCAACCTTTTCTGGGAAACCAAATTTAAACGGCCGTTTTTTAAAGTCGTTCATGTTTTCTTTGAGAACTCTCGCATTTAAGTTCACTAATCAGGTTAATACTTAAACTGGATTGTAAACCTTGATTCTGAAACGCAGCCCCGAAGTCGTCGAAGATGGGACTAATTCTGCAAGATTGGCGCGCCGGCCTGACTGGATCTTGCCTTGTACCCCCTATTCGTCGCTTAGTGCTACCTTGATAGCCTGTCGGGGAAGGGCCGCACAACATAACATCACAAGAAAATATGTCAAGGTTTTCGGGGTCTGTAGAGGCTTACT
>PAWK01000075.1 GCA_002714195.1 Gammaproteobacteria bacterium
AGTCACAGGAACACCGACAATTACCCTGTCAAACAGCGATGTGGCTAGCTACGCAAGCGGCTCGGGAAGCACTGCAATCGTATTCACGACGACCGTCGCAGAGGGCGACACAGCATCCAGCGACCTGGCAGTCAGCTCGATACAGCCAACGGCCGGAGGGGCGACCATGAAGGACGCACAGGACAACGCGGTCTCCACTGCCATCACCGGGGGCGACCTCGGAACGGTCACAGTGGACGGCGACGCGCCTGACTTCTCAGCCTGCACGGCAACCGACGGCACATACAGCGTAGGCGACACACTGTCCATCACATGCACATGGGACGAGGCAGTTGTCACCAGCAACGGGGCACTAACCCTGTCCAACAGCGACACGGCCAGCTACTCCAGCGGCTCGGGAAGCGCGAACATCGTCTTCACGACAACCATCGCAGAGGGGGATAACGCAGCAAGCGACCTCTCGGTCTCAGCATACACCGGGACGATTGCGGACGCAGCGGGCGGCGCAGCAGGCGCGGCCAGCGGTGACCTAGGGGCGGTCCTCATCGATGGTGACGCACCTGACTTCGTCAGCGTGGCTGCAACGGACGGCACTTACAACATCGGCGACACACTAACAATCACAGTGACATGGGACGAGGCCGTCGTAGTGACCGGAACACCAACCCTGGCACTCTCCAACAGCGACACAGCAACCTACTCCAGCGGATCAGGCAGCACTGCACTCGTGTTCACCACAACGATCGCGGACGGCGACACAGATGCATCCGACCTGTCCGTGAGCTCATACAGCGGCACGATCGCTGACGCCGGCGGCGGCGCAGCGGGTGCAGCCAGCGGGGACCTAGGGGCAGTCATCGTAGATGGCAGCACACCTGACATCACGGGTTGCGACGCAACAGACGGCACATACGGACCAGCCGATGCCGTTTCGATCACCTGCACCTACAACGAGGCAGTGACAGTCACAGGAACGCCGACAATAACCCTGTCAAACAGCGACGTGGCTAGCTACGCAAGCGGCTCGGGAAGCACAGCCATCGTCTTCACGACGACCGTCGCAGACGATGACAGCGCATCCAGCGATCTCTCGGTCAGTTCGATCCAGCCAACGGCCGGAGGGGCGACCATGAAGGACGCACAGGACAACGCGGTCTCCACTGCCATCACCGGCGGGGACCTAGGTGCCGTGATAATCGACACCAACACCCCCGATATCACCGGATGCGACGCTACTGACGCCGCTTATGGAGTCGGTGAGGCAATCTCGATCACCTGCACCTACAACGAGGCAGTCGTAGTCACAGGAACGCCGACCCTGACCCTGTCCAACAGCGACACGGCCAGCTACGCAAGCGGTACTGGAAGCACTGCAATCGTCTTCACTACGACCGTAGCCGAGGGCGACACAGCATCCAGCGACCTCTCGGTCAGCTCGATCAACCCAACCGCCGGCGGCGCCACGATGAAGGACGCCAACAACAACGTCGTTTCCAGTACTATCACCGGGGGCGACCTCGGAACGGTCACAGTGGACGGCGACGCACCTGACTTCTCAGCCTGCGCGGCCACCGACGGAACCTACAAAATCGGCGACACACTAACAATCACGTGTACATGGGACGAGGCAGTTGTCACCAGTAACGGGGCACTAACCCTGTCCAACAGCGACACGGCCAGCTACTCCAGCGGCTCGGGAAGCGCGAACATCGTCTTCACGACCACAGTGGCCTCTGGGGACACTGACTCGGCCGACCTCTCGGTCTCTGCATACACGGGCACCATGGCCGACGCAGCGGGCGGAGCAGCAGGAGCCGCATCAGGGGATCTTGGGGCTGTAATCATCGACGGAAACGTCCCAACCCTGAGCTCGGTAAGCATCGCGACAGCGGGAACCGGAAACGCCAACAACGGCGACGACGTGACCCTGTCCTTCACCGCATCCGAGACAATCGGTACACCAACATGCACAATCAGTGATGGTGACGGCAACGCAATGGGCAACTCGGTAACAGTGGCCAGCGGATCCAACAACGCATGGACATGCGTCGTGGATACCGCCGATGATGACGNGGACGGCGCAATGACATTCTCAATCGCCTTCTCCGACAGCGCCGGCAACGCCGGAACCGCAGTCACCTCAACTACTGACTCGACAAGCGTCACAATAGACAACACACACCCCACCCTGACCAACATCGCAATGACCACCAGCAACAGCAACAGCGGATTTGCAAAGAGCGGGGACACAATCACACTGACCATAACGGCTAGCGAGTCGGTTACTTCACTGGCCTGCACCATAGATGGCGAGACAGCCACCATGGGCGGCTCCGGAACTTCCTGGACAGCAGCACTACAACTCAGTGGCGATGAAACAGAGCAGTCCACTGTATTCTCCTGCGGCAGTCACACCGACGCCGCCGGCAACGTAGGTTCTGCTGATNCCTCTGCCAACTCCGGTGCAGTCACAGCAGACTTCACTGTCGCAAGTGCTAGTGAGAGCACGGCAGCCTCGACACCAACTACAGACACTACACCTGATGTGGTGATCAGTGTCGCAGAGGCTGGAACGATCGCCGTCGGAGGAACCTCCGGCTGTGGCTTGAGCTCGACATCCACGATGTCCTCCGGGTCCAACACGATCACTCTGTCCACAAATGGAGATGCAGCGTACACATGCACAGTGACCTTCACTGACTCTGCAGGAAACACTGCGTCCGCACTCACCCTGACTGCTTTCACGCTGGATACGGCCGGACCATCGACCACTATCGCGTACACGGGATCAAGCCCAGCTACGGGGTCAACATTCGCTGTCACCATAACATTCGGCGAGTCCGTTGCTAACTTCGTCGCTGGCGACATCACCCTGAGCAGCGGCTCAGTTGCGATTTCAGGAAGCGGCACGACATACACCGCCACCATCACNCCGGCATCGGATGCCACGATCACAATCAACGTGGCTGCGGGAGTGGCTACCGATGCAGCAGGTAACAGCAACTCGGCTGCTACGCAGGTCTCCGTTGAGTCCGACCAGCCAGACGCTCCCACCATAACGAGCACGGCTGTCACGAGCGGGACAGAGGACGTCGCATACTCCTACACAGTTACCACGAACGATGCTGATGACGGCTCACCCAACTCGAACACCGTGACTGTGACCTGTTCCACATGCCCATCATGGCTAAGCTACTCCAGTTCGACTGGCAAGCTGACGGGAACGCCAACCAATGCCAACACTGGCGCCAACAGCGTCGTGCTCACGGCAACTGACGGCGACAGCGAGAGCTCGACCCAGTCATTCACGGTCACAGTAGCGAACGTCAACGACATGGGATCAGTCTCCCTGAGCGGTACTACGACAGAAGACCAGACACTAACGGCAACCGTCAGCGACGCAGACGGCCTGTCGGGAGTTACGATAACCTACCAGTGGCAGAGCACCTCCACACCNGGAACCGCTTCTAGCTGGAGTGACATCTCCGGAGCATCGTCATCCACGTACGCCCTGACTCAGAGCGAGGTAGGGAAGTACGTACGCGTCACAGTATCATACACGGACGCACAGGGCGGCACAGAGTCCCACACCGGGATGATGGGCACAACTGTGTCAAACGTCAACGATGACAACACCGGGACTCCAACCATATCGGGAACACTGACAGAGGACCAGACGCTCACTGCTGACGCATCGCCACTGACTGGAAACGACGAGGACGGAATGACCTCGGCATCATACACATACCAATGGCAGAGGTGCACCACAAACGCAGCATCGTCCTGCTCGGACATATCCGGCGCGACATCCGCCACTTACCTGCTAGCCCAGGCAGACACAGGTAACTGGATCCGCGTCAAGGTCAGCTACACTGACGACTACAGCACAGCCGAGACAGTCAATAGCGCCCTCACCAACGAGATCGGGAACGTCAACGACGCCCCAAGCGCGGGTGCCGACCAGACTGGCTCAGTCACAGAGGACGCCTCGACGACTACCGTCAGCAACACCGTGCAAAGCTCTGACCCAGACACCGACGACACGCTGTCTTACTCGATGAGCAACAGCGGCACGGGAACGTACGGTACACTGACCATGAGCGGCGCCACGTGGACTTACACACTGAACAACAACGACGCAGACACCACCGCTCTTGATGCGGGGGACGCGCCAACAGAGGCGTTCACGATCACCGTAACAGACGACGGCACAGGAACTCTAAGCGACACGATGACCGTCACGATAACAATCAACGGAGCTAACGACGCCCCGAGCGCTGGTTCAGACCAGACAGGAGGAGTCACGGAGGACGCATCCACCACAACGGCCACAGGAACAGTCGCCGGAACTGACGCGGATGCGAGCTCCTCGCTGACCTACACGCCCGACAGCACGTCGGGCACATACGGCAGCTTCGCCATGTCAGGCGCAGGTTGGACTTACACGCTGGACAACAGCGACGCGGACACAACTGCACTCGATGCTGGAGACGCACCGACAGAGACGTTCACGATCACCGTATCGGACGGCACTGCCTCCGACACGATGACCGTGACAATCACCGTCACAGGGGCTAACGACGCTCCAAGCGCTGGCTCAGACCAGACCGCCGCACTAACAGAGGACGCATCGACGTCAACCGCCTCCGCCAGTGTCGGAAGCTCAGACGCGGACGCGAGCGCNTCGTTGTCCTACACGCCNAGCAACAGCGGCAGTGGGACATACGGATCGATCGCATTCTCGGGCGCNACATGGACGTACACGCTGGACAACAGCGACTCGGACACCGATGCCCTGGCAGCAGGAGCCTCGGTCACAGACGCNTTCACCGTGACAGTTTCCGATGGCACGGCCTCCGACACCATGACTGTCACAGTGACCGTCACAGGTGCAAACGACGCCCCTTCGATCACTAGCACAGCGGACACCACCGCGATGGAGGACTCGGCCTACGCCTACACCACCACCGCCACAGACGTTGACACCGGCGACACCGTGACCCTGCAGTGCACGACAGTCCCATCCTGGATGTCATGCACCGCTGGAGCACTGACAGGCACGCCTGCCAACGCTAACGTGGGAAGCCACAGCGTAGTGATCACGGCAACCGATGGCACAGCATCCACAACCGACTCGTTCACTGTAGTCGTAGCCAACTCGAACGACGCACCGACCATCACGAGCACCGCGGTCACGAGCGTCGACGAGGACGCTTCGTACTCCTACACGGTAACAGCTGACGATGCTGATGGTGACACCCTGACAATGACAGGAACGACAGTCCCAAGCTGGCTGTCCTTCACCGCGAGCACTGGCGTGCTGACTGGTACGCCGACCAACGACGACGTAGGATCGCACAGCGTGGTAATCACGGTCGCAGACTCACTATCGTCAGTCACAGACTCGTTCACGATCACAGTGGCGAACACCAACGACGCACCGACCATCTCGAGCACCGCGGTCACGAGCGTTAACGAGGACGCGGCATACACGTACACAGCTACGGGCGCGGACGTCGACAGCGGCGACACGCTCACACTGAGCGCGTCTGTGCCATCATGGCTGACATTCACCGCCAGCACTGGCGTGCTGGCTGGTACGCCGACCAACGACGAGGTCGGATCCCACAGCGTGACCATCACGGTCGAGGACGCAGCGGGCGCGACCGGCACACAGACGTTCACGATCACAGTGGCGAACACCAACGACGCACCGACCATCACGAGCACCGGTGGCACAGCGGTCGACGAGGACAGCGCTTACTCGTACTCCATCACCACGGCAGACGTGGACTCCGGAGACACGATGGCACTCACATTCGCCTGCGCTACATGCGACGACGGCACTGGAACCTCCTGGCTGTCCCTCACTGACAACGGCGACGGAACAGGCACCCTGGCTGGAACCCCAGTCAACGAGGACGTCGGCTCCCACAGCGTTACTGTCACAGCGACAGACGGTGCAGGGGCAACAGCGACCGAGACCTTCACGATAGTCGTGGCAGACACCAACGATGCACCTACCATCACCAGTACGCACATCACCACTGTTGACGAAGACTCCCTGTACTCCTACACGGTAACCGCAACAGACCCAGATGGTAACGAGCAGGCAGTCTACACGTACGATGCGACAACCAACCCAGACTGGCTCTCCCTAACCGACAACGGTGATGGGACAGCCACACTAACGGGTACGCCTGACAACTCGGACGTCGGAGACCACACAGTATCATTCAGCGTCTCAGACGGAACTGATACAGATACAGCCTCGTTCACACTTACAGTGGCGAACACCCAGGACGCATCCACGGGAAGCCTCTCCATCACCGGAGACGCCTACGAGGGTCTGACCCTGACCGCCGACACCAGCGCAGTTGCTGACGACGACGGAATTGGCACCTTCACATACCAGTGGTCCGACGCCGACGGAGCAATGTCAGGAGCTACGAGCAGCACCTACACGATCCCGGCCTGCACGCCAACAGCGGCCTGCGCATCAATCGGCAAGGTGTACTCCGTAACCGCGGTCCACACGGACGCATACGGAGAGGTGGAGTCACTATCGCTTTCCGCTGGCCCGACCAGCGCAGTCGTGATCAACCCGACTGGCGACCTGGACGGAGACGGACTATCCAACGACGTCGACACGGACATCGACGGCGACGGCTACATCAACTCGGCTGACGCATTCGACTACGACGGCACGGAGTGGTACGACACCGACAGCGACGGAATAGGCAACAACGCCGACACCGACGACGACGGCGACGGAACCGCTGACGCTGACGACGACTTCCCACTAGACTCGACAGAGCAGTGGGACGCTGACGGCGACGGATGGGGCCACAACGCAGACAACGACGACGACGGCGACGGAATCGAGGACGCACTCGACGACGATGACGACGGCGACGGCGACCCAGACGCGACCGACCAGTTCCCGAACAACTACAACGAGTGGGACGACACCGACAGCGACGGAATAGGCAACAACGCCGACACCGACGACGACGGCGACGGAACACTGGACGTCAACGACGCGTTCCCACTGGACAGCGCCGAGGACACGGACACCGACAGCGACGGAATAGGCAACAACGCCGACACCGACGACGACGGCGACGGTTACTCGGACGCTGACGAGGTCACCAACTGCGGCGAGTCCAACGACCCGCTCGACGCCTCGAACGTACCGACCGACACCGACAGCGACGGATCCTGCAACGCGCTCGACTCCGACGACGACGGCGACGGCTACGACGACTCGGCTGACGCGTTCCCACTAGACTCGACTGAGTGGGTCGACTACGACGGCGACGGAACCGGCGACAACGCCGACACCGACGACGACGCTGACGGCGTGGACGACGCGACAGACGCGTTCGACAACGACGTGGACGCATGGACCGACACAGACGGTGACGGCCTGGCAGACGACTTCCCGAACTTGTCTGAGACTACATGGACCGAGACATCGACAGAGTCCATCTCGTCCAGCTTTGGTTCCACCAGTAGTACAGTGACATTCACGCTGGCTTCGAATCAGAGGGCTGTGATTACCGTAACCAATGTGGATGGTTGGGCAGCATATGAGTGCGGAATGGTCATCGATGGAACAGCAGTATCGTGCGCCCTAGGGTCTACTACTACAATCACATCAGCTGGTTCTCACTCTGTCTATCTAACAGACAGTTGGGGAGACGGTGGGGAGTCTGCATCGATTTCGATCCAAGACTCAACCACAGCAACGCCTGCTACCAGCCCAGCTGGAACCAGCCTGGACTACGATGACGACGGCGACAACGTGCTTGACGTCAACGAGAACGCGGGTTGCTCCCTACTGGCTGACTGCGACGGCGACGGCGACAACGACGACACCGACCAGTTCCCATTGAACTCGGCCGAGTGGGACGACTCTGACGGCGACGCGCCATCAGGATCCGACGGAACCGGCTACGGTGACAACAGCGACGCATTCGTCAACGACGCCTGCGCGAACGTCGACACCGACGGCGACGGAATGCCGGACACGATAGTCTCCGGCTGCACGACGACCCTCACAGAGGACACAGACGACGACGGCGACGGCGTCCTAGACGCGTTCGACGACTTCCCACTGGACTCCTCGGAGACCACCGACACCGATGGTGACGGCACTGGCGACGTCGCGGACACAGACGACGACGGCGACGGATACTCGGACGCCAACGACTGGGCCCCACTAGACTCCACGGAGTGGTGGGACTCTGACGGCGACGGAATCGGCAACGCAGTCGACTCCGACGACGACAACGACGGAATCGAGGACGGTACAGACACATACCCGATAGACGGCGACAACGACGGATGGGACGACATCTACGAGGACGAGTGCGGTACAGACAAGGCCGACTCCTCATCATACCCATCTGACAACGACGCTGACACGGTCAAGCTGACCTACCCGGGCACAGGAGGGCAGTCATCTGCCACCAACCTGTGCAACGCGGTCGACACAGACGACGACAACGACGGTTACCTGGACGTTGACGACGCCTTCGACTTCGACTACGAGGTGTGGGACGACTACGACGGCGACGGACTAGCCGACTACATCGACCCGAACTCCACCATAGTGGCTTACTCGACAGACCAGATGTGCACAGGATCGACATGGTACAGCACGTCATACACGACCTACCCAGACCAGCCAGTCGGCGGTTACATCGCAGTCCAGTCCACGGACACGGACAGTGACGGCGACGGCGAGGAGGACACGGAGTGCACATTCACTCTGACTGCGGGCCAGGAGTTCGTGGTCACACTGAACACAGCAAGCTATGGCAGCGAGGCAATCGTGAACATCGTTGACCCATCGGGAACCAGCACGGTCTACAACGGATACAGCAGCGGTGGCACATACACGGTTGCTACTCTGACCACAGCAGGTACCTACACGGTATACTACGGCGACTCCTGGGGAGATGGATGCAACCCATCCTCTTACTACGGCGTCTGCTGGGTGCAGGTGAGCTACACCTACGTCTCAGGTACGACAGTACCGACCACGACCACCTACGGGACCTCGGTCGACTACGACGACGACAACGACGGTTACAGCGATCTCGACGAGACCACGAACTGCGACGACGGAGGCGCATACGCGTCCTCGAGCCTGCCTCTGGACGAGACAAGCACGCCAGCTGACATGGACGGCGACTTGACCTGTGATGCTCTAGACAGCGACCGTGACGGCGACGGCTACTCCAACACTGGCGATGTCTTCCCAGACGACGTCAACGAGTGGGTCGACACCGACGTCGACGGAATAGGCAACAACGCCGACACTGACGACGACGCCGATGGAACGCTAGACGTGAACGACGACTTCTCGCTAGACGTGTGCGCGGACACAGACACCGACGACGACGGCAAGCCAGACACGATGACCCAGGGATGCACAAGCACCCTGACCCTCGACATGGACGACGACAACGATGGAACATGGGACGTCTCTGACGCATTCCCACTGGACTCCGCAGAGGATGTCGACACCGACGGCGACGGAACCGGCGACAACGCCGACACCGACGACGATGGCGACGGAACCGCGGACGGATCCGACGTATGGCCGCTCAACGCATGCGGTAGCGATGACTTCGATGGCGATGGAATGCCAGACACGATAGTCTCGGGATGCACAAGCGTTGTCGGCACAGTCTCCTTCGAGCACGCATCTACCACGAGCAGCTACTACACGGATACCGGCAACTCATCGCTCAACCACACGTTGGCGAACAACGCTGGGGAGCCAAGCGTGGCATACACACCATCCTCTACACCATGCACTACTGGCGGATTAATCTCCGTCGCGTTCACGTGCAGCATCACAGTACAGGAAGGCGAGACGATGTACGCATATCCACAGTCCGCTTACAGCAGCGCATACTTCGACATGAGCCTAGTAGGTCCATCAGGACACACNCTGATGTCTGCAGGCGCGTATGACTCATACACGACATGGGCATACAACGGTGGAGTCACATGGGGNCCATTCACAGAGGCCGGAACGTACACATGGNCGCAGGACTACTACACGTTCGGAACCTACAACATGGTGAGCTTCCAAGCNANTGTAACTGGTTCAGACCTATCCTACGGGGCTGAGTACATCAGCACTGGNGGCTCTGGAATGACCGATGGTGACTACTTCGGCGTTTCCGACTACACAGGAACAGTCGGCTCGTACACAGACGGATCTCAGGGATACCAGATGTCNGACACNGANGGAATCGCACAGCTNATTGCACCTGCGTATGGAAGCGTCTCTGACGNAGACAGCGTCTCAGTCGACCTATACGTCCAGAGCACCGGATGGGAGTCCACTGACTACATCACCATCAGCTTCGTCGGAACGAGCGCCACCACGGTACTTCTCGACACCAACGGATACGACATCGACACAGACTTCCCCGCATACGAGGGAGTGTGGACGACAGTGTCCGCCGATGTATCGGGTGCCGGTTACCTGCTAGTGGAGTTCTCATCCAACTCTGGTACGGAGTCGATTTACGTCGATAACGTGGTATTCACGTCCGACGGGCTCGACTTGGACCTCGACGACGACAACGACGGCTACAACGACACAATCGACGACTGCCCTCTAGACGCGACCGAGAACACCGACACTGACGGCGACGGCTACTGTGACGTACAGGACTCCGACGACGACAACGACGGCACGTTCGACTGGAACGACTACTTCCCGTACGACCCGACCGAGCAGTCCGACGANGACGGCGACGGAATCGGCGACAACGCCGACACCGACGACGACAACGACAACGTCACTGACAGCCAGGACGCATTCCCCAACGACCCAACCGAGTGGTCCGACTACGACGGAGACGGCGTAGGGGACAATGCCGACATGGACGATGACGGCGACGGAGTCAACGACGACGTCGATCCGTTCCCAATGGACGGCAGCGCATGGCTCGACACCGATGGAGACGGCATACCCGACTACAACGGGCCACCTCCGTTCTCAGGAGACTTCGAGTCCGGTTCGCTGGGCGGCGGATGGACCACGAGCGGCGACGCACTGTGGTTCGTCCAGAGCAACACCGTGATCAACGGCGGGTACTCTGTCCAGTCAGGAAACATAGGCAACAACCAGATGTCCATGCTGGAGATAAGCGTCAACGCTACAGCAGGTCAAGCACAGTTCGACTACTCGGTCTCGACCGAGAGCGGCTGGGACTTCCTGGTGTTCTGCATAGACAACTCGGCCAACTGCCTGAGGACCTCTGGATACACCATGCGCTGGTCAGGTACCACTGCAGGAACATACCAGTGGACGACCACCGGCGGATGGCACACCTACACATGGGTGTTCTGGAAGGACAGCTCGGTTGACGGCGGACANGACACCGTCTGGATCGACGACGTCGACATCCCAGTNCCGACTGGAATAACNCAGAACGACCTCGATGACGACAACGACGGNACNCCNGACGACATGGACATGGATCCACTGGACCCATGCGTGGGCCTGGACTCCGACAGCGATGGCATGGCCGACTCTCTTGGAGCAACTACGCTCAACGGCAGCGCTTGTGACGCATCCGCGTACACGATCGACGACGATGACGACAACGACGGATGGACAGACGTCGAAGAGGCGGACTGCGGCTCAGATGCCCTGAACGCGACTTCGATGCCAGACGACTTCGAGGGCGATCACGTGTGCGACATTGTCGACGACGATGACGACAACGACGGGACACTGGACGNCGACGACGCGTTCCCATACGACCCAAGTGAGTTCACNGACTACGACGGCGACGGAATCGGCAACAACGCCGACACCGACGACGACNACGACAACGTGACGGACGGCCTAGACGCCTTCCCACTGGACGCTAGCGAGACCTCGGACTTCGACGGCGANGGAATCGGCGACAACGCCGACACCGACGACGACGACGATGGCTGCCTAGANGTNGACGACGCGTTCCCGTATCATGCGGGCGAGTGCGTCGACTCCGATGGAGACGGACTAGGGGACAACGCTGACCCAGACGACGATGGAGACAACGTCGCTGACGTCGCGGATCCATTCCCCAACGACCCAACAGAGTGGGCCGACGACGACGGCGATGGTATCGGTAACAACGCCGACACCGACGACGACGGCGACGGTGTCGACGATGTCGATGACGCGTTCCCAGAGGACCCATCCGAGTCCGTTGACTCTGACGGAGACGGCCAGGGCGACAACT
>PAWK01000076.1 GCA_002714195.1 Gammaproteobacteria bacterium
AAAACCACATGAGCATAAGAATTACCTTTAGTCGTAACAACAGAAACTTGCCCACCCGGATTTATCCCAAGGAATCTATGCGGGCTGGATACCGATTGCATTGCATTAACAGCTACTGTCAGCCCACCATCAGTACCATTCTTAAATCCGACAGCAGAAGATAACCCCGAAGACATTTCCCGGTGGGTTTGCGATTCTGTTGTTCGAGCACCGATAGCGGACCAGGCAATTAAATCTTGCATGTATTGAGGCGAAATAGGGTCAAGTGCCTCCGTAGAAGTTGGCAATCCTAAATCGACAATATCAAGCAACAATCGCCTTCCTAACCTGAGGCCTTCTTGTATTTTAAATGAATCGTCGAGGTGTGGATCATTAATTAAACCTTTCCACCCAATAGAAGTTCTAGGCTTTTCAAAATAAACTCGCATTACTATAAATAGTGTATCAGAGACTTGGTCTGCGAGAGTTTTTAATCTCTTCGCATAATCCATTGCAGCGTCTGTATCGTGAATAGAACAAGGGCCGACGACCACAACAATTCTAGGATCCTTTCTATCAAGAATTGAAAAAATTGTATTCCGAGCGCTCTTAACAGACTCAAGAGCATCGCCAGTTAAAGGCATTTCATTCTTTAACTGTTCGGGTGTAATTAAAGCTTCATTAGAAGCAACATTTAGATCTTCTGTGATTACCATTTCGATTAGCTTGCAGCCAACTTTGGGCTAACTATTAATTTGTTGCGTAATCATAGCAAAATCGAGTCAACAAAGTCATACTCTCTATCCAGCACTTCAGCTAAATTTGAAGAGGAATCCGCAGTGGAAATAACCCAGAATTTCGATTCAGGTAATATTGAAATTATAAACTGTAATTCGCCCAAAGAAATCGAAATTGAAATAAAGGAAGATAGTAATTCTCATTTTTACCAGTGGTTCTACTTCCGACTATCAGGAGTCAAGGATACAGAGTGCAAAATTTATATTCGTAATGCGCAAGGTGTAGCGTATCCTAAAGGATTTCAAGGTTATCGGGTGTGTTGCTCTTATGATAAAAGCAATTGGTTCCGTCATGAAACAGAGTTAATCGGAGATTCGTTAGCGATAGTCATTAAACCAGTCAGAGACATAATTTATTTCGCATATTTTGTCCCTTATACTTTAGAACAACACTACGCCCTCATTGCATCATCTTTAAAATCTGAATTCTGTCGGCATGAGGTTCTAGGAAAAACTATCGAAGATCGTGATGTCGAATTGGTACGATTCTCCAGCAACCCTAAAAAAAAGGGGAGGAAAGTATTCTGGATAATTGCAAGGCAGCATCCTGGGGAGTCTATGTCAGAATGGTGGATGGAAGGCTTGATAGAACAACTAGTCGATGGGCCAAAAACTTTTGTTAAACAGCTGCTCAAAGAATGCGATATTTATCTAGTTCCCAATATGAATCCAGACGGTAGCTACAGAGGGAATTTAAGGACAAATGCCGCTGGAAGAAATCTGAATAGGGAATGGGAAAATCCTTCCTTAGACAAAAGTCCTGAAGTATATTTCGTAAAAAGGAAAATGCGGGAGACCGGAGTAGATTTTCTTCTCGACGTTCACGGAGATGAATCTTTACCATACTGCTTCATTGCTGGAACAGAAGGCATAGCGGGGTGGAATAAACAAAAACAAGCTCAACTGGATTTCTTTAAAGGCCGACTCGCGAAATTAAATCCGGATTTTCAAACAGAGGTGGGTTATCCTGCAAAAAGACCAGGGCTTGCGAACATGACAATGAGCGCGACTCAAATGGCTGCCACCCACAACTGTCTTGCAATGACTTTAGAGATGCCATTCAAAGACACGATTGATACACCNGANGAAGAATTTGGCTGGTCTCCAATTCGAAGCAAACAACTTGCTCACTCTTGNCTCTTAGTAATGGCTGAGTATCTAAGTGNCTTCTGCTAAGGAATCTTAGANCTCTTAGTACAATTTTCTGCCCGTGCGATTATAAATGTTCCAAGTTCGCATTAATTAAATTTACCTACCCTGCCGACTAGTAGCTTAGTTTTAGACAAACAATAAACTACCGACCATTTNGCTTTGTTGATTGAGGTTAGGTTAACTAAACGTGATTAGACGCCTCACTATGCACCAAAATTCATAAAAAGTTATGATTGAGGATGAGCAATGTAGGAGACTCCATTTACAGTGCTTTGGCTGCATCTCATAGTCTCATCTGTGCCAACTGCCGCAAAGTCGGTGTCCTCGGTGTCACTTTTAGTTACACTACAGATCCAAAAAAATGAACTCTTATTGCCATTTTTATCGTTAATCAATCATTAAAATATTTGTTAGAAGGTGTGAACTATGAAGCGCATTGTCAAATTAGTTGGAATTTTCACGGTTTGGAATTTAAGTCTCTCTCCAAGTTTTGGTGACGACCTAGTTACCATACTCAGTTTAGCGCTTGAAAACGACCCAGCCTTAAGGCAAGCCAAAGCTAGTTATCTTGCAAACCATGAAACCGTAGTTCAAAGCCGATCTGCCCTCTTACCTTCATTTGGGCTCACTGCTGCAACTACTAGGTTGACGTCGGGCCCCACCGACTCGATTTACGTCAATATCCCTAATCCAATAACCGGAGAATTAGTTAGAACAAGAGTCGCTGAAGACCATAGTTTCAGACCAGGTGTGAACAACCACAACTGGGGCATCGGCTTAAACCAAAGCGTCGTAAATTTGTCCAATTGGTATAATTTACGAAGCGCTAAGGCAAGCGACCAAGCAAATGCTGTGAATTTAGCCGCTCAAGAACAAGATCTAATCATGCGAGTCTCGATGGCATACTTCGATGTTCTTCGCGCTCAAGAATTATTAGAAACAAACTTACAAGAAGAGGAGGCCGCTTTAACTTCACTGCAGCAAACACAACAACGGGAGGCAGTCGGATTAGTAGCGATAACAGATGTTTACGATGCTCAGGCTGCTTACGATTTAGCCCGAAACACAACAATACTGCAGAGAGACATACTCCAATCTCGATACGAAGCTCTAGAAGCCTTAACTGGACAGGCCCATCCTGAAATAGAGATCTTAAGGGAAGATTTTCCGATTATCGAAGTTGATGGCACTTTAAGAGACTGGGAGAATCAAGCGGACAACAACAATCTCGCCGTTGCCGCAGCTGAATTTAATTTGGACGCTTCCCGTGAGAACCTCAAAGCACGAAAATCCGATCACCTGCCTACTCTTGATTTATCAGGTTTTTATGGCCACATCGTTACTGCTCCTATAGTTAACCAAGGTATCCAAATTTTTGGCGGGGCAACCGACCGGTCCAGCCTAGCTTTAAGCTTGAATATACCGATTTATAATGGTGGAGTTATCAACTCAAGGCGAAGAGCCGCCGAATATCAACTTATTGCAGCAAGGGAATCCCTCGAGCTTACCAAACGCCAGCTAACTCAGAACATTCGCAATGCTTATCGTCGCGTAAATACAGACGTTTTAGTAATAGCGCAGAGGCAACAATCAATTACATCCGCCCAAAGTGCGTTAGACGCGACAGAACTTGGCGCTGAAGTGGGCACACGAAATATCGTGGAGGTTCTTTTAGCTAGGGAAAACCTCTACAGGGCGCTTCGCTTTTATGCAGATGCCAGGTTTGATTACGTTATCGACTCACTTGTTCTCAAGCAGGTCGCCGGAGTTTTAAACCCGCAAGATGTTATTAACCTCAATGAGTGGTTACGAGAGGGTGGTTAAATTCACTTTTTACACCAAACAGATATTTGGCTGATAATAAATTCATATTTCCGCCTATGTTCACGTATCGCAAATGGCAGGTCTTCATAAAAGACCAACTCAAAGTTTGTTAAGAGATTAGANAGATTAGACAGCGTTTCACTGTTCGATCTGCCGTCAAGAAAATCCGACTCGGGAGTAAACTGCTCAAGCCACGTATTCGGGGATGCAATTACCAATATACCTCCACTCTTCAAATAGTCGTTTGACTTNGAAAATTGTTGTAGGCATGCTTTTGGTTGAGAAAGCCTACATAGTAAATTGCTGAGCAGTATCGCATCATAGGGCTCTTCTTTTAAAATTGCNGGAATGCCACTTAAACTCGAAGCATCACCTTGGTAAAACTGCACTCGATCTCTATCGATAGTTTTATCTATCTTGGCAGTTAGTTCTGTTGAAATTCTTCCTGTCTCTTTTCTCCGATANCCAATTTCGCCATATCTTTTCAAATCTGAAGCTGCTTCGATNAATAAATCACTAAAATCTATCGCAGAAACCGATTTAAACGTAGTCGCAAGGTGAAAGCTTGCCCCTCCTACTGCACATCCAAGGTCTAGNGCTCGGTCTTGACTCTTGGNGAATTTTTTCATCAANTCAACGGTTCGATTGACAAGGTTCGAAGTTGATGGAAATGTAACAGAAGTACTAATTTCANTATCTCTCTGTTCATCTTCNCTTCCATAGTGGAAAAGTAAATACTGGTCTACAGTATCGTTNCTGTCATATTTGTCTTTATGATTCTTAAGGCTAATACTCTCTTTGACTACACGAAAACCTGAATGTTGGAAAAAATGAGGGCGAAAATGGAATCTTGCCCATANACTTGCTTCGTCGCCCGTACTGATGAAGGANCCTCCCAAGATCATTTGGTGCTCACCATCAAAGCAAGGTGTACTGAAGTCGGAATAATAAGGATGAATCTTAAAATTACGGAGAGGATGGAANGAATCTTCGCACCATTGCCATACATTACCAAAAGTGTCATGAAAACCTTTATCGTTTGCTGGAATTGCATCCACCGGGCTTTCAGATCCGAATCTAAGGTTATGATTTACTACTTNTTGATTGATNGACAAGAGCGTCTGNGANGTTAAGTGAGCATCTTTTTTGCAGGATGAAACTTCTTCGGGTTTGCANCTCCTATCACGGATAGCGACATGTTCAGATTCTCGCAAAAGACGAAAGTTCACCTCACCCTTCGTTTGTTGACCCAACCAACTGCAANAGGCTTTTGCCTCATAGTAATTAACAATCACTGGCCAATCCCATTGCATTGCCACTTCCGAAAAAATAGTTCTCAATCTGAATCGATTAGAGCCTGAAGGGCCATCTTGTTTCCAAAATGTTGGCCATTTAGTGTTCCTGAAAATCCGCCAAGCCCAGCCTGACTCTGACCAGTATTTTCTATCTTCATANCCTCCGGATTTAACAAATTCGAAAAACTCNCCGTTGCTAATGAGGAATTTAGACGCCGCGAAATATTCAACCTTTCGCTCGTCNGTTCCGTATTCATTGTCCCAACCAAAAGTTGGCCAATCTTCTGGCTTCCCCAAAGCTACTGAAGAAGGATCGACTTCAATATATTGGTTTTTTGGAAAATTTGATCCCAGAAGTGGCTTCTCTTGCAAATCGGATATTTCCTTAAAATGTTTCGGCCAGTGTTTTGGTTGCACGACTAACTCAGAGGGTAGCTCTCTAATCAAGACACTAGAGGTCTCTAGATGTATCCTCTCATGCTCAAAAGCCATGACAAGTGCCCAGGTAGGTTTATCCTGAGAAATAGGTTCACCAAAAGCAGGATGTGTTTCTATCAAATTAGCAACAAGATCATAGACGCGCCCTCTATAGGCTCTAACGTCACTCAAAGCAGGCCAAACTTCTTCATCACTTTCATGCAAGTCATCCCAAGTCATTTCATCCACACCGGTCTCAAACAGAAGTTCAAAATCCTGATTGACTGGTTCTTCAATCAATCCGCTTATAAGTAACTTGTTTACATAAAAACAGACGGGGTGTGCATAGTAAAATATAAGAGGATGACGAGTCTTATGGTAGGGACGCCTGTAGTAAGCCTCCTCTGAAATCAAAGAGGAGAATAATTCCTCCGTGAGCTCCCATGTGTTTTTAAAGTAATCGGAGACAGCGGCTCGGCCTTCACCTAAGTCAAGAACAGGCAAAGAGAGATGCGAATTTTTTCTGTTTTCTGAATCAAAAATTCTTGAACTGCTTTTAGTCATATCACGCCCATCAAACACAATTTCCCCTAAAGTATTATTGTGTTTCCCATCATCAATTCCGATCTATTATTTTTTAATTAAGGTTTAGACCTTGAAGACCACACCAATTAAGATAGTCTATAAATAAACGTTAACATACTGACTTACATTTTTATTTAACCACGATATTAATGTATAAAATATTTTAGATACCGGACTTATTAACGAGAAAGTAGCTCAATTAGTTTAATCTCTGACAAGAAGAAACACTATTTCTCCCATGAAGCATGTAAATTTTGATGAACTAGCCGCGAATATAAAAACCTGGGCAGGAAAAGCAGGCTTTCAAGAGGCGCGAATAACTAACGTTGATTTGAGCTCGTATGAAGAATCGTTCAAAGCATGGATAAAAAATAAATTCCATGGAGAAATGGCCTATATGGAAAGAAATCAAGCAATGCGATTACACCCCGAAAAGCTACTGCCAGCGACTATTCGAGTCATTTCGGTTCGAATGGACTATAAAACTACTAAGACTAACTCTTTGAAATTTAGAAACGACAAGAATATGGCATACATCTCTCACTACGCTAGGGGAAGAGATTACCACAAGCTAGTTCGAAAGCGCCTAGAATCTCTCGCGAGAAAAATTACGGCCAAAACTCAGCAATTTGGTTATCGTGCTTTCACCGACAGCGCACCTATCCTCGAACGAGCCTTAGCTGAAAAAGCAGGACAAGGGTGGATCGGTAAAAACACCATGCTGATCAATAGAAAAGCAGGTTCATGGTTCTTTTTAGGAGAACTATTCACCGACATTCCTCTTCCAATCGATAGCCCAACCTCAGAGCACTGCGGTAGNTGCTCAGCTTGCATAGAAGCATGTCCAACAAACGCTTTCGTCAAGCCAAATTTATTGGATGCGACTCGCTGCATTTCCTATCTAACAATCGAATCACGCAGCTCAATTCCAGAAGAATTTAGAAGCGCAATCGGTAACAGAATATTTGGCTGTGACGATTGCCAATTAGTATGTCCTTGGAATAAATTCTCTAAACCCACTGAAGAACAGGACTTTTCTCCCAGGCATAACTTTGACAGCATTAAACTTGTCCAACTTTTCACATGGACACAGCAAGAATTCTATCGAAATACCGAAGGTTCCCCAATACGCAGAATCGGTTATGATTGCTGGAAACGCAACATTGCTATCGCATTAGGAAATGCAGAGACTAGCAATGAGATTATCCAGGCGCTTAAGTCTGAGTTAGGGAGAAATTCTCCCATGGTGCGCGAACATATAGAGTGGGCCCTATTCCAACATCGGGCGGCCTAAGCATCAATCAAATAAGTTCGATAATAAGCAAGTTCTTCGACAGAATCTCTTATGTCATCCATCGCAGCATGACGACTCTTCTTATTAATGCCTTCTAATATTTCCGGCTTCCAACGTCGGGCCAGCTCTTTCAATGAACTTACATCTAAATTTCGATAATGAAAGAAAGCCTCAAGATTGGGCATATAATTAGCCAAAAAACGCCGATCTTGACAAATACTGTTACCGCACATTGGAGAAGTATTTTTCTTTGAATACCTTCNCAAGAACTCCAAGGTCTCAACTTCAGCATCAATTTCACTAATTGAACTATTTTTTACTTTTTGGATGAGGCCGGTTGCGCCGTGATGCGTTTGATTCCATTCATCCATCGCCNTCAATATTTCATCAGTCTGCNTGATCGCTAAATTAGGCCCTTCGGCAATTATGTTCAGGTCTGGATCAGTCACCAAAGTGGCGATTTCTATTATACGGTCGCTAACAGGAGATAGGCCTGTCATTTCAAGGTCTATCCAAATAAGGTTTAAGTCTTTATTCATCACTATTCTTATTAAGTACAGTTCGAAAATTGATTGTAACAAAGCCCGAAGAAATGGAATATGTAATAATTAATTTGAGTTGGGTAATTAATTACCAGGCCCTCTTAATGAATGAACAAAGATAGGCTCGTGAGGACTACAAAAAATACAAAAAAATCCGCACAACCTAGCCATGTTAGTAATGGGGCTTGCTCTGGTCGTATCGTTACACATTACGGAAAACAATTAGAAGTTGAGATACTTGAAGGTCCTCTCGCAGGCACCATACAAAGGTCCCATCAAAGANCAGGTATTAAAAGTCTAGTCACTGGTGACTTGGTTCTTTGGGAGCCTGATTCTCTGGAAACCGGAATCGTGGTATCTCAACATGCTCGAAACAATGTATTCGGCCGATATGACGCCAGTGGAAATTTTAAGCCTTTAGCATCAAATCTAGATTGCGTAATGATTGTATTTGCAGCGATTCCAAAGGCATTTATGAACTTAATAGACAGATATCTAGTCGCAATAAGCAACCTTCAACTGAATGTTTTTCTTGTTCTCAATAAAATGGACTTAACCAATAACGCTCAAGATCAGTCCCTTCAAAGAATGCTGCAGATTTATGATGGTCTCGGTTATCCAATTCTCCGAGTATCCGCTAAAAATGGTGAAGGCATTAGAATTCTTGAGGAAAAATTATCTGGTCAAACCACTGTATTGGTCGGGCAGTCAGGAGTGGGGAAATCTTCCCTTATTAACCGCCTAGGATCTCATGAGTTAGCCAAAGTTGGAAATCTCTCTCAAAGCAAATATAAAGGGACCCATACAACGACCACCTCACGCCTATACCATCTGAAAAATTTTGACTTAATTGATTCACCGGGTATTAGAGAGTTTGGTCTTACTAAAGTAACGAGACAAGAAGTGGTCAGAGGTTTCCCAGAGATACAATCATTAGCGACCAGTTGCAAATTCCGAGATTGCAGTCATAGTGGTGAACCTTCGTGCGCAATTCGAGATGGCATACGAAAAGGTGTAATTTCTGAAGAGCGTTTTGACAGTTATCAAAATATTCTCGGAACCCTAGATTAGCCGGTTTAATTAGATATCATACTAATTCAAGATTGAAGAAATTTCCCGGACAGTCATCATGATTAACGATAAAGGATCAATTCTTATAGAGCCCGAACAACTTTCAGCTTGTCTAGACGAAAAGGGTGTCCTTGTTGTAGCTGTGTGCGGTAAAAAGACTTTTGATGATGGTCATATCCCAGGGTCAGTGCTAATTGAGCCATCTAAATTAATCAAAGGAGAGAAGCCTGCAATTGGCAAGCTTCCGAGCATTGAAGAACTTGAGACACTCTTCTCTTCGATTGGTTTGACAGAAAACCGCCATATTATTGCTTATGACGATGAGGGCGGCGGCTGGGCAGGAAGACTTATTTGGACCTTAGATGTTTTGGGTCACTCAAACTATGCTCTACTGAATGGAGGATTTATTGCCTGGCGAAATGAAGGGTTTCCTGTCTCAGTTGATTCAATAGCCCCTCAAGTTTCGAAATTTAAAGCTGAATTTAAAAGAGACGTCATAGCTGATATGGGAGATGTCTTAAATAGTATAAACGACGACAATACTATAGTCTGGGACGCAAGAGCACCACAGGAATACGATGGTAGCAAAGTAACTGCATTAAAAAACGGCCACGTACCAGGTGCAATAAATTTAGACTGGGTACACATGATGGATTCAAGCAATAATTTAAAAATCCGTGACTTAGAAGAAATCAGAGCTCAACTCGACCAACTAGGCATTACAAATCAAGTAAAAGTAATCACGCATTGCCAAACTCATCATCGCTCTGGTCTGACATATTTTGTCGGGAAGCTATTAGGTCTAAATATAAGAGCCTATGACGGCTCATGGTCAGAATGGGGGAACGATCCAGAGACTCCAGTTGAATAGTTATTTTTGTGGAAAAGTCATTAACTATGTCTAAGCTATTTTCATTAATCCAATATGTTTTACCTCACCATTTTCTGTCAAGATTAGTCGGAATTCTTGCTGAAGGAAAATTCGCTAAGAATATTTTGATTGGTCTATTCATTCGGAAATATAAAGTGGATCTGAGTGAAGCTCAGAATGAAGTTATTGAAGACTATCAAAATTTTAATGCTTTTTTCATTCGCAAGTTGAAGGAAAACGCGCGACCTATTAGCGATAATCCAAGCATAATAATAAGCCCTGCGGATGGTAAACTAGTGGCTGCAGGAAAAATCAAAGGCACTCAACTGATTCAAGCGAAAAATCACTATTTCTCTAGTCAAGATTTACTGGGCGGGGATAATACTCTAGCAGACACGTTTATTAATGGTAACTTTGTTACCGTTTATCTCTCTCCCCGAGATTATCATCGTGTGCATATGCCCCTAAAAGGTAAGTTACTGAAGACAATTCATATACCCGGGCGACTATTCTCAGTAGGAGATGTCACGAGTTCTAATATCCCTAATCTATTCGCTCGAAATGAGAGACTTGTGTGTGTCTTCGAGACCAATAGGGGCTTGTGTTGTCTAATTCTAGTCGGAGCTATGATCGTTGGTAGCATTAGAACCGTTTGGCCGATGGGAACAAACAGGAGTCATAGCGCAACAAAAATACAAAGAATAGATTACACTTCACAGGAAATGCAGGTGAACCTGGAAAAGGGGGAAGAGGTTGGGCACTTTGAGCTAGGATCTACTGTAATCGTTTTATTTGAGGCAGGTTTGTTAGAGTTTAATTCAGATATCCTTGTAAACACGCCAATTAAAATGGGCGAATCTCTTGGCCGAATCGTTGATAAAGGAAATCATTAATCAGGGGGCTTAAATGACGCAGGATGAATTAAAAATAGAAGTTGCAATAGNGGCCTTCAACTACGTGGAGGGCTTGATAGAAAGAGATACAATTATTGGCGTTGGTACGGGCTCAACAGCGAATTTTTTTATTGAGGCGCTGGCGAAAGTTAGCCGAAAGATAGAGGGTACCGTTGCTAGCTCAGAAGAGACTGCAAGAAGATTGAGGTCGATTGGCATTCCTGTCTTTGATCTTAATGCCGTTGGAGAAGTAAGAGTTTATGTTGACGGAGCTGACGAGGCAAATGAGCACCTTCAACTAATTAAAGGTGGCGGCGCAGCGCTCACCAGAGAAAAGATCATTGCATCTGCTTCCAAGGAATTTGTTTGTATCGCAGACGAGAGCAAACTAGTTCCCGTGCTAGGAAAATTTCCATTACCTGTGGAAGTTATCCCAATGTCTAGGAGCTTCGTTGCGAGGCAAATTGTGAAATTGGGCGGGGACCCGGTTTATAGGGAAGGGTGTACGACTGACAACGGTAATCATATTATCGATATTTTCAACATGGAAATTACGCAACCGGCAGAATTAGAGTCGCAACTAAATCAAATCACCGGTGTAGTAACCAACGGGCTATTTGCTAGACGGCGCGCTGACCAGCTATTTGTAGGAACAACTTCAGGGGTCNAAATCATCAAGNCTTAACAAATAGGGAAGGTTTNGCNTTTTAACGAATTCACGAAATAAGCGCACAAAAACAAATTAGGCAGATGCAAAACGTGGTGAGCTTTGCCTCAAACCCAGTGTTTATTCAAACTTCACTAATACTGCAAAAGATTACGGAAAATCTGAAATCTATAACGGCGTGACGTTCTCTGCTTGGGGTCCTTTCTGGCCTTGTGTGACTTCCATAGTCACTTTCTGGCCTTCATTAAGGGTTCTTCTGCCTGAGCCGTTGATCGCGCTGAAATGAACAAAAACGTCCTTTCCGCCCTCTTGCTCTATAAATCCGAATCCTTTCTCATCATTAAACCACTTAACGGTACCCTCTACTAAGTCTGACATATTACTCTCGTGCTATTCAAAAATTTAAAAACTTACATAGGCCGTGTACACTAACATATACGACTGCTATTGTCGCAGTGTACGCTGGAATTAGGGCGGATGGAAACCAATATTGTTTTAAATTGTAACGATAATCGAATAATTTAGAGAAATTTCAATTAAATTAGTGCTCAAACTACAAATTGAAATTCCTCAGTTCAAATATCCACTAGTTTCCCAGGATTCATAATGTTTTCTGGATCAAACAGACGCTTCACACCCCTCATATAATTTAACTCTGCTTCATCACGAGAATAACTAAGATAAGGCTTTTTTATTAATCCGATGCCATGTTCAGCGGAAATGCTCCCTCCAAGACTCTGGACCGACTCGAAAATTAACTTAGAAATCTTCTTACATTCCTCTCGGAACTCTTGACTATCCATTTGAAACGGCTGTAATAGGTTAATGTGGATATTCCCATCGCCTAAATGACCAAATAAAACAACCTCAAATTGTCGGCTAAAAACGCTCGATATCTTTTCAAGCTCTTGAAGAAAGGTCGGAATTTTAGAGATACGACAAGAAACATCACTTTTAAAAGGGTTATAGTCTGCAATACTCTCCGTAATCCCTTCTCTAAATTTCCATAAGCTCTTCGCCTGGCTTTGATTCTGACTCACAACGCCCTCGACAACATATCCAGACTTTATACACTTTTCAAATAACACAGACGCAACATCTAATTGATCCTTATTGTTATTTTCAAACTCGACAAGCGCATAAAATGGATATATCCGGCCGAAAGGGTCACTCAGTTCATTAGACTTAATAACCTTTTGCATGGCAGTGCCCGAGAAGAATTCGAATGCTGTTAAACTGAGTTTTTCTTTAAAAACTGCTAATGTCTTAACTGTATTTTCGATTTTCTGCAAACCTAACAACATAACAGTTGGCTCTTCTGGCGGGCTAATTAGCTCTAAAGTTAATTCAACTATGAATCCGAGCGTACCCTCCGAGCCAATAAACAGATGACGAAAGTCAAAACCAGTGGCATTTTTTTTCAGGCCTCGATTTAAATCGAGTAGTTCACCCCTTCCGGTTATTACTTTCATGCCCTCGACCCAATCCCTAGTCATTCCGTACCGAAGCACATTAATCCCACCGGCATTCGTTGCGACATTTCCTCCAAGCTGGCTAGCGCCAGCGGATGCAAAATCTACAGGATAGAATAAACCCTCTGACTCTGCGAATTTTTTGAGGTCTCCGGTAATAACTCCAGGCTGGCAAGTAACTAAGTTATCGACTTTATCGAACTTAAGAATTTTGTTCATTCGATCAAACGAAACTACAACTTCGCGTTCGCTTGCTACAGCTCCGCCGCTTAAGCCCGTTCGACCTCCGGAAGGTACCAACGGGAAATTAATTTTGTTAGCAAGGCCAACCAAACCTTGAATCTCGTTGATAGATTTTGGAAAAACAATAGCCGAAGGATTTGGGGTGGCTCCACTGGACCAGTCTTTGCCATAGTACTCGAGATCACTTGCACCAATCTTAACCCGTGACGGCTCAACAACTGTAATTAATTGGTCTACTAGTTTTTTGGCAGTCCAACTCAAAGTAGTAATCTATCCTATGTAACGACACTAAAAGTTCTGATGTGAGCACATTAGGAAATTTCCGCATATCGGTGATGCATCTCTTCCAAGCTGTAAATCTTTTTTATTTTGGATATCTGATTAGCTGCACCAAAAGCCTCTAATCTTTCTTTAACTATTTCACGCATCGCATCAATCGTCGGAATCAAAAATTTTCTGGGATCAAATTCAGACTTGTTCTCAGCAAGAAAACGTCTTACTGCACCGGTCGAGGCTAACCTTAGATCTGTATCAATGTTTACTTTACGCACACCATGCTTAATACCTTCTTGGATTTCTGTGACAGGTACCCCGTAGGTTTCTGGTATCTCGCCTCCGAATTCGTTAATTATTGATAACCATTCTTGAGGAACTGAAGAGGAGCCGTGCATGACTAAATGCGTATTTGGCAACTTTTCATGGATTTCCTTTATTCGATTTATAGCAAGGATGTCACCAGTTGGAGGTCTGCTAAATTTATAAGCACCATGGCTAGTCCCAACAGCAATTGCCAAAGCATCCACCCCAGTCTCATCGACAAACTCATACGCCTCCTCTGGATCAGTTAGCAATTGCTCCATGGATAATTTACCCTCAGCCCCTATCCCATCTTCTTCNCCAGCCATTCCCGTTTCCAAAGACCCCAAGCAACCAATCTCGCCTTCCACCGAGACCCCNCACGCATGTGCCATCTCAACAGTCGCTTTCGTGACACGTACATTGTATTCAAAATCCGTTGGAGTCTTTCCGTCCTCAGCAAGAGAACCATCCATCATAACCGAGGAGAAACCAAGCTGTATTGATCTCTGGCATACCGCTGGGGAAACTCCGTGATCTTGATGCATGACGATTGGAATTTGAGGAAATTCTTCGATAGCACCTTGAATTAAATGCTTCAAGAAATTTGACCCAGCATATTTACGAGCGCCCGCTGANGCTTGCAAAATTACCGGGCTATTNACCNAGGCTGCNCCCTCCATGATAGCGCGTACCTGCTCCAAATTATTGACATTAAATGCAGGAACGCCGTAATCGTTCTCAGCCGCGTGGTCTAGTAGTTGTCNTAAACTAATTAACGCCATTATATAGTCTCTGTCTTGTAGTTAATCGGATAGTAACAAATTCGTAAGTGCCAACTTTTGCATAATTTCAGATACCAATGCCCTTTTCCTCAAGAATTTGTACGGCCGGCAACTCACTGCCTTGAACATATTCCAGGAATGCTCCACCACCGGTAGATATGTAGGACATTTTATCTCCAATAGAGAAACGATCGATCGCTGCTACTGTTTCTCCTCCTCCAGCTANTGAGAATCCTTCACTCTCTGCGACTGCCAAAGCGATTGATTCAGTGCCATTCGAGAACTGAGGAAACTCGAAAACTCCTAAAGGNCCATTCCAAATCACTGTACTCATTTTTTTTATCAGCTCACAATATTTAGTGCTAGTTTCAGGTCCAATGTCCATAATAATATCGTCTTTTTCAATGTCAGATATTTTTTTGACTGTAGCTGACGCGTCTTTTTTAAATTCTTTAGTAGTAACGACATCTGTGGGCAAAGGCACACTGGTTGAATCCATTATTTTTTTTGCTGTCTCAATTAAGTGGCTTTCACATAAAGATTTTCCAATTCCGAACCCGAAAGCAGCTAAGAATGTATTAGCTATTCCACCGCCTAAAATTAGCTGATCTACTTTATTCGCTAGCGAGTCAAGGACGAGCAATTTCGTTGAAACTTTAGCACCACCGACTATCGCCATCAAAGGTCTTTTAGGGTTTAGTAACGATTTTTCTAAAGCGTCCAATTCTCTGCAAAGCAGCGGGCCTGCGCACGCAGTANGAGCATACCGAGCGACGCCATGAGTGCTTGCTTGGGCTCTATGGGCAGTGCCGAAAGCATCCATAACGAACACATCACAGAATTGGGCATATCTTTTCGCCAAACTATCTAAGTTTGATTTTTCACCTTGATTAAGTCGGACATTCTCAAGCAGCAAAACCTGCGCGGAGCTTTTTGTTATTAACTCTGGAAATATAAGATATTCGTCAATCAGAGGCACATTACAACCTAAAAGTGATGAGAGATGCTCCGCGACTGGCAGAAGCGAAGCATCCCGCTGCTCAAAGATTGGCTTACCCTCTGTGGGGCGCCCTAAATGGGACATAAGAATTATCTTTTCTGCAGTCGACATCGCCATTCTAATAGTCGGTAAAACCGCTAGAAGCCGATTATCGTTTAAGATTTTGCCTTTACTTATCGGGACATTTAAATCCACTCGAATCATCACAGTCTTACCTGCGAGATTAAGCTCCTCCATCCTCAAAAGACTCATAAACTCCTCAATTACTTCACTGCACCCATATCCGCCAAAAACTGTGTGATATCAAGCATCCGATTCGCATACGCCCATTCATTGTCAAACCATACAAACACCTTTAAAAGATGTCCCTTCGAAACAGATGTTTGGGTCAGATCTACAATAGCAGAGCGAGGATCATGATTGAAATCGCATGAAACAAGAGGCTGTTCAGTAACGCCTAAAACGTTAGGTAAATAATTTTGACTCGCTTCTCTGAGTACATTATTCACAGAGTCGAAGTCGATTTTGCTTTCCACATATACTGATATATCCATAGCGGAAACATTAAGTGTGGGGACCCTGATTGCTCTTGCCGTTAAGCAGCCATCGAGTTGCGGTAAAATCCTTGAGATGCCTTTGGCCAGTCCAGTATCTACTGGAGTAATCGACTGCATAGCGCTGCGTGTTTTTCTTAAATCGCTCCCATGATAACAATCAATAACTGGCTGGTCATTCATCGCCGAATGGATAGTGGTGATTGCACCCGCTTCTATACCAAAAGCTTCGTCTAAAACTTTAAGCACTGGGACAACACAGTTTGTAGTACAACTCGCGCTTGAAATTATCTGTGCTTCTTTGTCTAGCAGTTCATGGTTAATTCCATACACTACAGTTGCATCAACATCTTGTTCAGCTGGTTGAGAGAATAATACCTTTTGCGCCCCTGCTTGTAGATGCTGCTCGGCAATATGACGCTCAGTAAAGGTTCCACTGCATTCCATAACAAGGTCGATATTTAAATCCTTCCAAGGTAGCCGTTCTATCTCGTGGGACTTAGAAATCAAAATTACATCATCATTGACTAACAATTTTTCATCANAACTGCTAATTTCGCCCAAAAAGCGTCCATGAGTACTGTCAAACTCAGTCAAGTGAGCAAGTGTTTTGATATCGGCGATATCGTTTATAGCAGAGATTCGTAAATCATGGTAATTCGTGGATTCGTAGAAGCTTCGGAGAATACAACGGCCGATTCTTCCGTAGCCGTTTATTGCAATTTTATATGACATGGATATTACCAGATTTAAAGTATGGTCTTTGCTTATAAAATAGATTTAGCTACTTTAACTACATTCTCAGGTGTAAAGCCAAAAACTTCCATAAGTATTCCACCTGGCGCTGATTCTCCAAAACGATCAATGCCAATAACTTTCCCTTTTAGGCCAACATATTTTATCCAATAGTCCCCAGCACCAGCTTCGACCGCAACTCTCTTATAAACAGAAGAGGGTAATACAGATTCAACATATTCATCACTCTGACTTTCGAATATGTCAACACAGACCATTGAGACCAAGCGGGCAGAGCATCCTTCTTGAAGAAGTGATTTTACAGCAGTACGACAAATGCCCACTTCAGAACCGGTGCCTATTATGATGATTTCCGGCTCACCCTCGCAATCCTCTAAAACATAAGCGCCTTTAGAAACGTTAGCTAGTTGGGTGGGCGTTCTTCCTTGATGAGCCAATCCCTGCCGAGATAACACAAGAGCGGTAGGCCCTTCGACGCGTTGGATGGCAGCTTTCCATGCAACCGCTGTTTCAACGCTATCACAAGGTCGCCAAACAGACATATTGGGCGTCACACGTAAAGTGGTAAGTTGCTCTATTGGCTGATGTGTTGGCCCATCCTCACCTTGTCCAATAGAATCATGGGTGTAGACAAGAATGCTTCTTTGTTTCATTAAAGCAGCCATTCGAACGGCGTTTCGTGCATACTCCATAAAAATGAGAAATGTAGCAGAATAGGGAATGAGACCTCCATGCAAAGCAATACCCGAGCAAATTGCGGTCATACCAAACTCTCTGACACCGTAAAAAATATAGTTCCCATCCTCCTTCTCACTAATCGGAGTACTACCAGACCATTTCGTCAAATTAGACCCGGTTAGATCAGCGCTTCCTCCTATCAATTCAGGCAACAATGGTGAATAAGCTTCGATACAATTCTGAGAGGCTTTACGAGTTGCGATATCGTTCTTGTTTTGTTGGCACTCTCTTATGAACTCATCGGCCTTCTGAGTGAAATGCCCGGGAAGCTGACCTTTAATACGTCTTACAAGCTCCATCGCTAGATCCGGATGCTCCTCTTCGTAAGCCACCAAGTTTTCTTTCCACGCAGACTCCGCAGTAAATCCCTTCTCGCTGGCATTCCAGGCTTCTTTAATACTATCCGGAATTACAAACTCNGCATGCGGCCAGCCCAAGTTCTCCCNAGCTGCGGCTATTTCCTCTGCGCCTAAAGGAGCTCCATGAGTTGCAGCAGTACCCTCTTTACTTGGAGCTCCAAACCCAATAATNGTTTTACAACTAATAATACTTGGTCGAGTTTGATCNAAGCGCGCTTGCTTCAATGCTTTAGATATCTCTGCAGCATCATGTCCATCTGCTGAGAGTACCTGCCAACCGTAACCCTCAAACCGTTTATTCGTATTATCTGAGAACCATTGCTCTACTTCACCATCAATNGAAATACCGTTATCGTCGTAAATCACAACCAATTTNCCNAGACCTAGCGTCCCCGCTANNGAACATACTTCATGAGAGATGCCCTCCATCAAGCATCCATCTCCTGCAAAGACATATGTGAAATGATCGACAATATTATGCCCCTCGCGATTAAACTGGGCAGCAAGGGTTTTTTCTGCTAATGCCATCCCTATNGCGTTGGCTAANCCTTGTCCTAAAGGCCCCGTAGTCGTCTCAACACCTGGCGTGTAACTATACTCTGGATGCCCAGGCGTTTTAGAATGAAGTTGTCTGAAATTTTTTATCTCTTCTATTGATAAATCGTAACCNGTCAAATGCAACAGAGAGTAGATAAGCATTGATCCATGCCCATTAGAAAGAATAAAACGATCTCGGTTCCACCAATTTGGATTCCCAGGGTTATGCACCATGAAATCTCGCCATAGAACCTCAGCTATGTCAGCCATGCCCATGGGCGCTCCCGGATGACCGGAATTAGCTTTTTGTATAGCATCCATGCTTAAAGCTCTTATGGCATTAGCACAGTCTCGTCTAGAAACCGCTTGATTCCCCATCAATATATCTCCTCATTAACCATCGGTTTTAATCAAATCCATTTTGACAGACAAGACTGTCGTGTCAGAAAAGAACCGACATTTTCCCGCACCTGAATAGAATATACCACCAAGTAATGCAGCTTTTTACTGAGGTCGAGAGTTATAAAACTTGTTACATAGAGGCACCAAATCTATATCAATATTTTTTGATATAGATTTGGCATTTCTCTTAGAAATTGCTATCATTTTTANGTGTTTTNTGGAAATTGAGTCAATGCAAGCAGTTGCCGACNCNAGTAATTCATTCAAACCTCTATGTTTGTTAGGTGGTCTCACCGAACTGAACAAGGCGTTTGCAGACAACCTTCGATTACAAGTTTTACGAATGNTAAAAGGTGAATCTTTTGGAGTCCTAGAGTTATGCAGAATATTAGACATTCGCCAGTCTGCACTTAGTCATCATCTGAAAATCTTAGCGAATGCAAAGATCGTCAGCACAAGGCGAGAAGGAAATTCGATTTTCTATAGGCGTGCACTCTTGAAAGATGACGACCCATACCGAGAGATAAAGGAAAGTATTCTTGAGCGCGTCGATGACANCCCAATTCCAAATTACA
Source organism: Gammaproteobacteria bacterium (assembly GCA_002714195.1). GTDB lineage: Bacteria > Pseudomonadota > Gammaproteobacteria > Pseudomonadales > Pseudohongiellaceae > UBA9145. Next base: position 19,385 of record PAWK01000076.1, read on the forward strand.
GCAAAAAACAGATNAAACAAATTCAGTTAGAAAGAGCAGAACAGTCGCTCAGCTTTTTTAAAAAAAATTCAGATAAATTTCAGGAAAAGCAGGGTCTAATTGTAGAACATACTGATTATGCTACTAACCTCCATGACGTGATCTCGAGTCTCAGCGTCACCTCTAAATCGAAGATTCTAGAGGTAGGCCCGGGAGAGGGTGAGTTACTCTCNGAGCTTGCTAAGAAATTTAAAAGCTTAGTTGCTCTAGATAATTCGAAGGAGATGTTAGATAAATGTAGGACAACGATTTCTGTCGCAAACTGTAAGGGAGTAGAATTCTTATTAGGTGATACATCTACAGCGCTCGATAAAAATATTAAAAGCGACCTAATAATTTTCAATATGGTCCTACATCATATCTCTTCTCCAGCGAAATCCTTCAAGGATGCANCAGNNTTGCTGAATAGCGGAGGAAANCTTTTAATCATCGACTTAAGTCGCCACGATCAAGACTGGGTGCGAGGTTCTTGTGGTGATCTATGGCTAGGGTTTGAGGAAGCAGACTTAAATCATTGGGCAAGTAAAACAAAACTAGAAATTGGACAAAGCTCATATCTTTCACTTCGCAATGGGTTTCAGATTCAAATTCGCGTTTTCAATAAGAATAGTTAATTNAATTNAAGACACTAAAAAGGAAATAAAAATGGCTGAAATTAGCTTNTTTACGTCTGAATCAGTCTCCGAAGGCCACCCTGANAAAATGGCGGACCAAATCTCAGATGCTGTACTGGATGCTCTGGTTGCTCAGGATAAAGCCTCCAGAGTAGCTTGTGAAACAATGATTAAAACCGGAATGGTTGTTGTGGCTGGCGAAATAAATTCACAAGCTAATATCAATGTGGAAGATACGGTTCGTGAGGTCGTATGTGAAATCGGATATCAAGATTCANGCAGCGGTTTCGATGGNAACACCTGTGCGGTTCTTAATGCTCTGGGAGAACAGTCTGGAGACATCTCNATGGGAGTTGANGAGAGTGACGATCACGAGCAAGGAGCCGGTGACCAAGGTCTAATGTTCGGATATGCCTCCAATGAGACTGACGTACTTATGCCAGCACCCATTACTTATTCCCAATTACTCGTTAAACGACAGTCTGAGGTCAGGAAAAAAGGAAGCTTACCTTGGTTGGAACCAGATGCCAAAAGTCAATTGACCATGCGATATGTTAACGGCAGGCCGGAAGGGATCGATACTGTGGTACTTTCAACACAACACAAAGAGGAGGTTTCTCTATCTGAACTCAAGGAAGGCGTTATGGAGGAAATCATCAAGCCCGTCCTTCCTTCCCATTGGATAGACAAAAATACCAAATATTTTATCAATCCAACTGGNAGATTTGTAATCGGTGGTCCACAAGGAGATTGTGGATTAACAGGTAGGAAAATCATCGTCGATACATACGGCGGTATGGCCCGCCATGGTGGCGGTGCTTTTTCAGGAAAAGACCCATCAAAAGTAGACAGATCTGCAGCATATTTGGCGCGATACATAGCAAAGAACTTAGTTGCTGCNGATATTGCAGAGCGGTGCGAGATACAGCTTTCTTATGCTATNGGAGTCGCNGAACCCACATCTATCAGTGTTGAATCCTTTGGAACCGCGAAGATCCCTGACGAGAAAATTGTTGCACTAATACGAGAGCATTTTGAACTCAAGCCGAAAGGTTTGATTTCGATGCTTGACTTATTGCGTCCGATTTACAGGAATACCGCAGCATATGGCCACTTTGGAAGAGAAGAAAGCGGGTTTACTTGGGAAAAAACNGATAAAGCTGAAACCTTGCGGGAAGCCGCTGGGACTTAAACTAAATTTGGAGTAAATAATGAACAATTTATCTGTCAGTAACTTAAATACAGTNCAAGATTATAAAGTCGCTGATATTAGCTTAGCTGAATTCGGTCGCAAAGAAATTACCCTTGCAGAAGCCGAAATGCCAGCGCTGATGTCACTTCGACAGAAATTTAAGGATCAGCAACCTTTGCAAGGAGCAAGAATTCTCGGTTGTATTCATATGACTGTACAAACCGCAGTATTAATAGAGACCTTGATTGCGCTCGGCGCCGAGGTACGATGGTCTTCTTGTAATATTTTCTCAACGCAGGATCATGCCGCAGCATGTATCGCAGCTCAAGGCATTGCGGTTTATGCTTGGAAAGGTCAAACGGAAGAGGAAGGTATGTGGTGCGTCGAGCAAACAATCTTAAAAGATGGTTCTCCTTGGGATGCAAATATGATCTTGGATGACGGAGGCGATCTTACTGCAATGGTACACGAAAAATATCCCAACATGCTGAAGTATATTCATGGCATCACTNAAGAAACCACAACTGGTGTATTACGCCTTATCGAGATGAAGGTTAACGGCACACTTAAAGTACCGGCGATTAATGTGAACGATTCGGTAACCAAATCGAAAAATGACAATAAATATGGATGTCGCCATAGCCTCAATGATGGCATCAAGCGTGGAACAGATATGTTGTTATCCGGCAAGCATGCTCTTGTTATTGGCTACGGGGATGTAGGCAAAGGATCAGCTCAAAGCCTTCGTCAGGAGGGAATGATTGTAAAANTTGCNGAAATCGATCCAATTTGTGCGATGCAGGCATGTATGGATGGTTTTGAAGTTGACTCACCGTATAAACTAGGTAAAAACACTGGAGATGCGTCTGCCACAAATGAAACACTCTTATCGAAAATGGATATGATAGTGACAGCTACTGGAAATATTAATGTTTGTGATAAACATATGTTAGCAAAAGTTAAGNCTGGCGCTATTATCTGTAACATCGGTCANTTTGATAATGAAATTGACACAGCTTTTATGAGAGAAGTCTGGGAGTGGGAAGAAGTTAAACCCCAGGTNCATAAAATTTATCGCAATGGTTCGACTAATAAAGATGATTATCTAATTTTGTTATCTGAAGGCAGACTTATAAACCTCGGTAACGCAACCGGACACCCCTCGAGAATCATGGATGGCTCATTTGCCAACCAAGTTTTAGCTCAGATCCATCTATTTGAAAAGAAATTTGCTGACGGAAGTGAAGACCTGAAAGATGGGAACGTCGNGGTTGAAGTATTACCCAAACANCTGGATGAGCAGGTAGCGGCACTTATGGTAGAAGGATTTGGCGGAATAATGACCAAGCTNACACCGACCCAAGCGAGCTATATTAACGTAGCCGTGGAAGGACCATTTAAGNCTGACTCCTATAAATATTAAGATCTTAAGCTACGTATCGATTNATGGAAGCAAAGCCANAGAAACAATATAGNATCGAGTTCTTTCCACCAAAAGNCAAAGAGGGTGGGGCGAGACTCGATTTAGCTTTTGAGAAATTGTTAGAGCTCAGACCAGATTTCTGCTCTATAACTTATGGCGCGAATGGCTCAACCAANCAAGGCACTAAAGATCTCACGTATCGGTATCAGCANAAAGCAGGAAATATTGCTCCCCATATCTCATTTGGAGACGCTAGCGAGGAGGATATGGGAAAACTGTTACAGGACTATAAAAGTGCGGGCATAAGGAGACTTGTGGTTCTTCGAGGTGATCAATCAAACGGATCAAGCAAAAAACTGCCCCATGCCAATGAGTTGGTGGAATTCATTCGGANAGAAACAAGAGACCTCTTCCACATTGACGTAGCCTGTTATCCTGAGATTCATCCAGAGTCAGAAAACATTGAGAGGGAGGTTAAATACTTTAAAAAGAAGGTTGATGCTGGTGCTNACTCGGCAATNACACAATACTTCTATAACCCAGATTCTTATTTTCGTTATCGTGATTATTGCTACGATAAAGGAATTAGCATACCTATTGTACCCGGCATAATGCCTATTACCAATTATCAAAATCTTTCTCGCTTCAGTGCTAATTGTGGCGCGGAAATTCCTCGATGGCTGCGCTTCCGCCTTGAGAAATTCNATGACGANAAACCTGCACTACAAGAATTTGGCGTTGANGTTGTAACTGAACTTTGTGAGANGCTCTTATCTGGAGACGCACCGGGCCTCCACTTCTATTCAATGAATTTAGCGACTAGTGTNACTAGAGTTTGGGACAACTTAGATCTTTCAAAGAGAGGGCGATANAAACGTTATGCGCATCCCAAGGCTTTATTTCAAGGACGCCCTTGAAAGAGGGTCTGTAATTCAATTAGACAACGGCTCAACACACTATTTATCGAAAGTCCTGAGATTAAGAGTAAAGAGTCAAATTAAGCTCTTCAATAATAATGANGGTGAGTTCCTCGCAACNATAATTTCCAAAAGTTCAACAAATGCCACGGTCAGTATAGATTCCCAAATAAGAGAGACTGAGTTTGGTGACTCTAAATTCCATGTCGCGCTGGCCATGACAAAAGGCGAGCGCATGGACTATGCAATCCAGAAATCTATCGAACTTGGTGTCGCCTCAATAACNCCTTTCTTCTCTGAATTATCCGAAGTCAAAATTAAAGATCAAAATCGTCTTGAAAATAAACTACGCCATTGGAAAAGCGTTGCTATGAATGCCTGTCAACAGTGTGGGCGCTTGAGTTTGCCTAACATAGAAACGCCAAAAACCTTTCAAGATTTTATCAAGCAGAAATCAAACGACACATATGTCCTATTGGATGCATCANGTCATAAGAAATTAAAAGAAATTAGCTTCACAAACAGAGTTTATCTTGTGTTTGGTCCAGAGGGCGGTTTTTCAAATTCAGAGCTGGTGACTGCCAATGAAAAAATACATGTGGCTTCTTTAGGTCCCAGAATTCTGCGATCTGAAACAGCGCCTGTCGTTGCACTTTCTATTCTTCAGTCCGAATTTGGAGACCTATAATAACGTTTAAAAGGTTTTATTTAACTAAAGTAAGACAATTTTGCCCTAGGACTCGGAAGAAAAAAAAAGCGCCTTTAATTTTTAAAGACGCTTTAACGTAATGACTACGTTCAGGGAGAGATTCTTTACTGCGAAACAAACTCCGGATAAGCCTCCATACCGCACTCAGCTATATCAACACCAGAGTCCTCCTCCTCTTCAGAGACTCGAATACCCATGACTGCCTTTAGGGCTGACCATGCAATAAGACTTGTTATAAATACCCATGCAAAGATCACGACCATCCCTACTAGCTGCCCCATGAAGGTGGCATCAGGGTCCGAGAAAAGTACAGCAAATATTCCGAATATTCCTACGGTACCGTGCACAGAGATTGCGCCGACAGGATCATCAATTTTTATCTTATCTAAGAACACAATGCTGAAAACCACTATGACACCGCCTATTGCGCCAATGATAGTAGCGAGCAATGGAGAGGGGTCTGCAGGCTCTGCCGTGATGGCAACTAATCCTGCCAAAGCGCCATTTAATGCCATCGTGAGGTCTGCTTTGCCAAAAATCATGCGTGCTACAATTAATGCCGCAATTAGACCTCCGGAAGCTGCAGCATTCGTATTTAAAAAGACATTAGCAACTTCGTTGGCTACAGCTATGCCACCAAGCTTCAGNGTTGATCCNCCGTTNAANCCGAACCATCCCATCCAAAGAATAAAAACACCCAAAGTTGCGAGTGGCAAATTTGCACCCGGTATCGCATTAACTGTACCTGCTGCGCTATATTTGCCCNTACGAGGGCCCAAGATTATAACTCCCGCTAGNGCCGCCGCCGCTCCCGCGAGATGAACTATGCCTGAACCGGCGTAATCGCTGTAGCTAAGAGCCCCTAATCCTGGAACATCTTTTCCACCCCAAGTCCATCCGCCCTCAATTGGGTAAATAAACCCTGTCATTACNACTGCNAACGCAAGGAAGGCCCAAAGCTTCATTCTTTCTGCTACGGCACCAGAAACAATAGACATAGCAGTAGCAACAAANACCACTTGGAAAAAGAAATCTGATGCACCGGAGTACACTGATCCACCATCAAATCCTTCCTCCGCNGAATCCGATAAAACCTGGGCTACCGCAGCATCATCCATTTGGGCCACCGTCGTTACGCCTGACAGAAAATAACCTCCGTCGTACATAAACTGGTANCCGCATACTAAATACATAGTGCAAGCAATTGCGAAAAGTCCCACGTTCTTCGTTAAGATCTCTGTTGTATTCTTGGTTCTGACAAGACCTGCCTCCAACATAGAAAAGCCGGCTGCCATCCACATAACTAATGCACCACAGATCAGAAAATAAAATGTGTCCATCGCGTACTGTAATTCAAAAATTTGGTTTTCCACTTTTTCCTCCAATTAAAGCCTTTACATCAGACCTATTTTGTAAAAGTTTTTCGTAATTAAGGTCAGACTGCATCCTCTCCTGTCTCACCTGTCCTTATTCTTAGAATCTGCTCCAGCTCCGTAACGAAAATTTTTCCGTCTCCAATTTTTTCCGTATTTGCCGAAGTCGTGATTGCTTCTACCGTTTGATCAAGCATAGAGTCAGTAATAGCTACCTCGATTTTGACCTTAGGTAAAAAATCAACAGCATATTCTGCTCCTCGATAAAGTTCAGTGTGACCCTTTTGGCGCCCAAACCCTTTAACTTCCGAGACGGTTATGCCTTGCACGCCGATCGAGGAGAGAGACTCTCTAACGTCGTCTAACTTAAATGGCTTAATGATTGCCGTTACTAGTTTCATCTTTTGCTCCTTTATTTTTCCGTGCCTAAATCTGCGCACATCAAATTCCTAACATACAGAAGCATTATGCATTAGCCGTGCCAAGTATTTATTATGGCGAATATTCGTCTAGACAAACCGAAATTACGTTGTCTCGCGATGGTATTTGGGCAAAGGAAGTTGGAAACTGGAAAACAAGAGTGCGATAAATTGATACTTTGCACCAATTCTGTGCGGCTTAAATAGGTTTTGGGATTAAATTAAAGCAAAAATCGAGTTTTACTTGTCAATAAAATGCACACCAAATTAGAAGAAAAATGCTAAACTTTCTAAAAATTTGCTGATTGTTGAAATGGATAACTATTCTACACTACGGGTAATAAGGGATCGTCTTTTAAATCTATTTCCAACAGAGGGTTTAAAAACGCAACTCCAATCCAGNATTGATGCCACTTTAAAGTCGGCGTTTGAAGAATTTGGCTTGCTTACTCAAGATGAGCTGGATCAACAGATTAAAGCTCTAGACCGCGCTAAGGAACGAATCGACGAGCTGGAAAAGATTTTAGTTCAACTTGAATCGAGAATTAATAAAGCAAATTAACTTGCGTTTTTAACCGCTGNAGAATCTGCNCNCTAAACAAGCGNGTGCTCCANTTGGAAAATGAACCGAATGGCCCATTTTCCTCAACTTGGATTTAGCTACTACTTTCAATCATATATTCGACGATGGCTCGAAGATCTTCGTCTGTACAGTCAAAGCAAAGCCCTTTCGCAGGCATTGTGTTTATGCCATTAATGGCGTTTTGCACCACTGCGTCCAATCCTTTCTCTAATCTGGGTTCCCATTCAGCGGACATACCTGCTCCCACCTTTGGTGCGCCAGCCGCCCCGGTGCTATGACACGCGAAACAGGAAGCCATATATTTTTGTTCGGGATTGAATCCTTCGCTTAATTGGACCAATTTCATCTCATCCGCATTACTAGCACTAAACACAAACATCCACGCCGTTAANATNTAAGCAACTTTGCGGATCGACTTGAAAATTTGAATCACACTGAACATCTTTTTCTCCCTTAGTTTTATCGATTTTACGTATAACACTTGNACAGTTTTTGCATNAATACNCTAAGAACTTAGGTGATTTGTCTCGTCGTTTATCACCTTAAACTCTGAAGATAAGAATCTAATCNNCCTTGCTCCATAACAAACTCTGATTTTTTGTTAGCTGCTACGGCCTCAATTTCTTCAATATTTTTACTTAAATCTCCGACTGTAATTACACCAACCATTGCCATCATAAGATGAGGGGTGCATTGGTACACATATGTGCCCTCTTCGGTAAATGTTATTGTGACATCCTGACTCATTCCTCCGTCCCACGATTCNGCACCCGATGGAATCATTCCTTCGATTGACGCNGANTTATGGCCAGCATCNGTCGCTTTGAAAGTGACAGAGTCACCAACTTTTACGCGCAAAACACTTGGCTCGAATACCATAACCCCATCGCTGCCCTGATTTCGCATCTCGATTTGGTGTGTTTCACTAGAAGATGAAGTTAACGAGGGAGTGTCTGCAGAATCTCCGGCTGATTCGATTGCACTTAATGCATCCGTTTCGCTTTCAACTGAAGCGTCGCTCGGGTCCTCTGCTATCATCGCGTCCGACGCTCCAGTCTGACTTCCGACACAATCCTGACCAGCAACACATACTCTGCCGACAGGCATTATATTACTAACTACTGACTGAGCGGTCAGTGATGATGTAAAGANTATCGCTAGGAATGTAATGCCGCCTTTTAACAACCTGNTTACTCCCACATCAATGTCTCCAAAAACTCGTTGGGTGTGTATTAAGGGAAGCTTTTTTAGTAAAACCAACTAAATAGCTTTTTCAACTTATCAATATAGGGATTATACCTTAATTATCAACATCTGGCAGTGTGTTTTGGACAAGATGCTGTCCGGTCAGGGGAATACCAGCCACATAAAAACGGCTAGTTTTTCTTATCCGAAATGTTCAATANAAGAGGTGTNTGGTGATAATANATTTCAGTTGGNTCTTCAACCAATCCATAACCCACAAAAAATTCAACCTCAATATTGTTTACCATAANATTCTTAGGTACGAGCCCACTGACAACCTCAATGATTTCAGTTTGTTCTAGAATTTTAGACGAAAAAGGCAAGACTCTCCCCGAGATTAGAGAGAAGTTTACAAATTCTCTTTCTTCGTTTAACACTAAAATTTCTTCACCAATTTGAGCTACTACCATCAAAAACCCAGATTTCCCTATATGATCAGGATCCATGATAA
>PAWK01000077.1 GCA_002714195.1 Gammaproteobacteria bacterium
TATAGGTAACGAGGAGCTTGATTCTGAGGACGAGGAGCAGAGAACTTTAGAACTTGCGAAAATTCTCATTGGTGAGGGTGTTGATGTCAATGCCGTGGATAATCGTGGTAGAAATGCTATACACCATGCTGTTTTAAAAGACTTTCCTTCCGTTGTAGAATTTCTTGTTTCTCAAGGTGCTCATATTGATGTGCGTAATGACAGAGACTTGACGCCTTTGCAACTAGCCGAGACTGTTCAGGGCATTCCTGGCACTAATGGGTTAAGGGGTACGCGACCCCAAGTTGCAGCATTACTGCGCAGACTTGGAGCAGATGAGTAGTAAAGTTTCGATTAGATCAAACCTATCGACCACATAACGCATACGGTGATAAACGATACGATTCCGCCGACGAGAGTTGCGCCACCATAACTAAATACTGCATCAGGGACACTGAGCTTGGATAATGAAGTGCAGACCCAAAAATAGCTGCTATTTACATATTTGATGATTACTGAGCCGCTGGCGCCGGCTAACATCGCGGCCTCAGGAGATAGACTTAGGCTTCCTAACATCGGCGCAACCAAAGAGGCTGCCGTTATTACACCCACGGTGGTTGAACCCGTTATCATATTTCCTATTATACCGATCACGAACGGTAACAAGATGGTAGGTAATCCGTAATCGGTGAAAATCATGGCGATAAAATCCACAGCCGGAGTTCCCCTCAATATAGCACTTAATGAACCCCCTAAACCTGTGACAACTAAAATCATGGCGGACGTTCTGAGTGCAGCTTCAACCCACGCGTCTTTTGATTTTTCTCGATCTTCAGAGTTTTTAATATTGCGGTAAGCGAGCCAAACGCCAACGGAAAGCGCTACTACTGGCCAGCCCAAGTATGAAAAAATTGTTCTGAGTATGTGACCTTCCGGCGCTATGAGAGAGATTATGCTTTGTGCACCGATTAACAGAATTGGTATAACTATCGGTGCATAAGAGCTCAGATTGCTAGGCAATTCTTTGGGGCCCTCACCGTCCAAGTCATCAATCGAAACGCCTTCAAACTCTTCACTGGCCATGGTTTTTATCTTGGGGCCTGCAAAATAGACACCCCAAGCCCAGCACGCCAAGGAACCAAAGAGACAGGCGATCCCGCCGAAGATTATTGTTCGACCGATGTCCGCCCCAACAATTGCCGCAGCTGCCAGTGGACCAGGAGTCGGCGGCACAATTGCGTGCGTTAGCTGGAGTGCTCCAACCAATCCAGTAGACATCACCGCGATTCCTACGTTCATGGTTTTTGCCGCCGAGTGTACGAGAGGATTGAGAATTACATAAGCAACGTCTGAAAAGATTGCCACACCAATGATGAATCCAGTGAGGGTTAAGGCAAGTGGCATACGATGGGTGCCGACGAGATTAACCATAGACTTAGTAATTACCTGAATTGCACCAGTGTGTTTCAAAGCCTCAGCTATAATTGAGCCGAGAACGATGACGACACCAATCGAACCCAAAGTATTACCAAACCCGCTTTCGAAGGCATCAATAAAATTATTTTGTTGGATTCCTGGTAATATGCCAAAAAATATTATTGGGATGAGCAGAGCAAAAAATACATGCCATTTCCACTTCGCAATCAAAAACAAAAGCAAAAATATAACAATACCGAATCCGATTAGGGATATCGCTGCACTGGTGTTAACCGCTGTATTTGGATCCATTCTTATTCTCTTTTTTATTTTAGATAGATAAAAATTCTAAAGCTGCGTTAATTCCACCGTGATTATGAGGAACTTCAGCAAGCCGTAATCCCATTTCCACGCCACTTAGCGTTCCCGCGAGAGTTAATTCATTGAAATCGCCTAGATGACCGATACGAAAAACTTTCCCCTTCCCTTTTCCTAAGCCTGTTCCTAACGACATATTGAATTTTTCTAAAATAATTTTACGTAAGTTATCTGCATCAAAATCTTCGGGCATCAAAACTGCCGTGCATGAATTACTATATTCTTCTGGCTTGAGGCATACATTTTCCAGACCCCATGCTTCAACCGCTAACCTCGTGGCTTTTGCGAGTCTTGCGTGTCGGAAAAAAACATTTTTTAAACCCTCATTGTGCAGGAGTCTGAGTGCTTCCTTTAGTCCGTAGAGGAGGTTGGTCGCGGGCGTGTATGGGAACACGCCTTTTTCGTTATTTTTGATCATCTCCTGCCATGACCAGTAGTAGACTCGGGATGAAGAAGACTTCGATGCGTCCAATGCCTTTTGACTTATCGCATTAAACCCAAGTCCAGGCGGTAACATTAAACCTTTCTGTGACCCACTAATGGTTACGTCTACCTTCCACTCATCGTGCTTATACTCACAACAAGCTAAAGATGAAATAGTGTCAACCATAAACAAAGCAGGGTGTTCAGTTTCGTCAATCGCTTGCCGAATTTCTTCCAGGCGACTGGTTGTCCCAGTTGAGGTTTCATTATGCACAACGCAAATAGCTTTTATCTTTTTCTTCGTATCGTCGCGTAATTTTTCCTCTACCACTTGAGGATCGACCCCCGACCGCCAATCACCAGGCACCCATTCGACTTCTAATCCGAGTTTTTCCGCCATCTGTTTCCATAGTGTTGCAAACCAACCCGTTTCAAAAGCTAATATCTTGTCTCCGGGCGAAAGCGTGTTGACTAAAGCTGCTTCCCACGCGCCTGTGCCTGATGAAGGAAAGATGACTATCGGATCTTGCGTATTAAAAATGGGTTTGAGCTGAAAAAGAATTTTATAAGTCATTGCGGGGAAATCTGGTCCCCTGTGATCCATGACCGAATCTGCCATCGCTCTTAGTACGCTATCTGGTACGTTTGATGGCCCTGGGATTTGCAGGAAGTGTCTTCCGGCAGGTTGGTTTACTTTGCTCATCTTTACCTTCTTGTTTTTTTAAATCAAACCAGTTTACTGGTGATTTTTAGTTGGGCGATTGACTGGAGATTATAAGGCCTCTTGTTTGTCGGTTCGATACTTATTCAGTCACCTTGATACCATTGACCCAGGTTTCAGTGGCTCTCGTTTTCCAAATTTCGCTTTCAGGAATCGTAAAAATATCTCTATCAAGGAAGATAAAGTCAGCTTTTTTACCAGTTTCTAGTGAGCCAATGATAGTCTCTTGATGGCCAGCATATGCCGCGTCTATGGTAAAACTCGCAAAAGCTTCAGTTAAAGTCATTCTCTCCTCGGGAAACCAACCACCGCTTGGTTGGCCATCGCGATCCTGTCGGGTCACTGCTGCGTGAAGCCCCCAAAAAGGATTAGGAGACTCAACAGGAAAATCTGAGCCATTTGCGATACGAGCTCCGGCGTCAATTAATTTGCGCCAAGCGTAGGCACCTTGAATGCGCACTTCGCCGAGTCTGTTCTGTGCCATATTTTTATCACTTGTGGCGTGGATCGCTTGCATTGAAGGTAAAACACCCAATTCATTGAATCTTCGGATGTCTTCGTAACGCAGTATCTGGGCATGCTCAATCCGATGTCGTCGGAACCTAGAACCAGTCTCATTAATAAGTCGTTCGTAATTGTCTAAGACTTTTAAATTCGCGTTATCGCCGATGGCGTGTGTGTTTACCTGGAAATTCGAGTTCATGGCAACCCGCATCAGGAATTCTAGCCTTTCGTCATTGTAACGGAGAAGTCCTCTATTTCCTGACTCGTCAGTATAGTCTTCAATCAATGCGGCTCCTCTGCTGCCGAGCGCTCCGTCACTCACTATCTTTACGCTGTTGATTACCAATGTTTCGTCCAAACTACTGTAGATCCCCTCAGCTAGCCTATCTTGGTAAAGAGGGTCCGATGCCGAGAGCATTGCATTTATTCGAATCTTTAAAGGAGACTCCGCTACTAACTCTCTGTACGCTCTTACGGTCTGACTACTAATTCCCGCATCGTGAACACTTGTTAAGCCATATTCAGCAAGTGCCTGCATGGCCGCGGTGAGAGCTATCTTTTCGTCTTCTAGGGTTGGCCGGGGAACTTTTGAACTGACGAAATTCATTGCTGTATCTACAAGGACTCCAGTGGGTGCACCATCTTCATCGCGGATGATTTGTCCTCCGACAGGATCGGTGGTGCTTCGGTCGATTTCTGCTAGCTGGAGCGCTGCTGAATTGGCCCAACCTGCATGACCATCTACGCGCGTGAGCCACACAGGTCTGTCACTTATCAATTCATCAAGAGAGCTGGCTGCGGGGAAATCTGTTTTCCCCCAAAGGACTTGGTTCCACCCCCTACCTAATATCCAATCGAGGTCTGGGTTGGAATCCGCAAATTCCCGCACTCTCACTGCCGCTTCTTCTTCCGACATTGTTCCAACAAGATCGACGCGAAGTAAACTCAAGCCATAACTACCTACATGCCCATGCGCATCGATTAGGCCGGGAATCAGGGTTTTGCCTAGGCCATCTATAATGTTGTCAGCGTCTGATAAAGCCTCCGGTTCAGCTAAATACACGGCATCTATTCGGTCATTCGTAAACTTCAACCCCTTAAAACTCATTAAGTCACCCTTACTGGTTAGGGTATACCCATTGATATTTCTTATGAGTGTTGTATCAGCTAGGATAGGAATTGAAATCACTAGGAGAGCAAAAATGAAAGGATTGGTTCTCATCATCGATTTCACCGCGCTGCTTGAGGAGTGGTGAGTTTATCACAGATGTCAGTGAACGTTTTTATGGTAGCCTGCGGGCGAATGAGTTGTTAAGAATTTTGAAAAAAAAAGCCCGATCGCAGTTTGCGATCGGGCTTAGAACAATGTTTGGCTAGCGGCTTACCATGTGCTTGAGAGCATGAAAAAAGTGTCTCACCGTCCTGCCAACTTTGTTCCCCCTAGGTGTTCCTAAAATTACTTGCTTGAAGGGCATCATATGGAGTTATCCAAGCAATTACTTCCTAAATATTTAAATCTAAAAAAATTTACTTAGTTACTGATTATTCAATTTACGTTAAAACTTGCAATTAAGATCACTTAACATTCAATTATTCGAAGAAACTACCAGGAACTGAATATGCAGAACGCTTGGCTCGATTCCAGATTTGGTTTTAAAATCGAGAACTTTAGCTCATTATTATTACCAGCTAAATGAAGTTACTATAACGGTAGAACAGATGTTTCGCTGATAAGAGGTCAATCGTGAACCGCATTGTTTTGAAATTTTATTTCTCCGTCTTACTCTTAACGCTAGCTAATATTAGCTATGGTCAGGAATATAAGATCGCGCACTGCTACGACGGTTGTCCTGAGGGTGCAAGTGATTCAAATCACTTGATCATGCGGCCAATTTACGCGCTATCCTTCAACACTACCACCAAATCCGCAGATTGGGTTGCCTACAAGGTTTCTGGGGCCTCGATTGGAATTGCTTCAAGCCTATCCCGCGATGCAGTTCAAGACAATTATGTAAAAGATACTCTAGCGGTTGAGGATTTCTTGGATTCGGAGAGAGTTGATCTGATTCGCTCGCAGTACGTGTCCTTGATTGATTTTGCGGGGACTCCTTTTTGGAGTGACGTGAATTACTTAACAAACAATATCGCTAGGACTTTGTCCCTTAGTCAAGGTGCTTGGTATGGTCTTGATTGGTCAATCAGAAACTTCGTTAATCGACTAGATGAAGTCTACGTGATTACAGGTCCAATATTTGATGTAGAAGACACTTCTTTGGCCTTACTGACTGACACGCCGCACCGAGTTCCCGATAGATTCTTCAAGGTGATTGTGAATAACTTAGGTCAGAGTGCAGCATTCATATTGGCCCAGTCTGCCGCAGTACATGTCCATCATTGCGAAATGATTGCATCTATAGATGAGATAGAAAACCTTACGGGTTTAGATTTATTCCCACGTCTACACCCGAAACCGGGAGATTCTGTTCGTTCTGGCCTCGGTTGCTGACAGGCCCTTACTGTAGCTCAATGATAAAATAATCGTCATTTACTAATTCTCTGACCATTCTATCTAATGATCCCACTAATGCGGCAACTATCCCATCTTCCGCGGGCACCGTCCCCCTACCAAACAGTGTGGTTTCCCAGATGGTTCTTCCTTTACCCTCCAACGCTACCTGAGTCCGAATCGTTAATTGAAGAGACTCTACTCCAGCCCTATCGACGGTGCGAAGTTCCGAGCTTACTATGCGACCTGTGATTTGCATATCTTGATCTGACTCTACCAGTTCGGCACCGCCGTGTTCTAAGCCTTGAGCAAGGGCAGTATAAATAATTTCACTCAGTGGAGTCTCGGCTACATATTCATCGGCTATCTGCCTTGGGTCGCCGCCTCGGTCATCCAATACGTCACCAATTTTTAAAGAAACGTTGATGTCACTAAAATCGGTGTTATGACTCCCATCATAGGAATAATTGACTATTATTTCTTCGGCTGAGATCAGTGAAAAGTAACTAAGGCTAAAAATTGCTAGTAATAAATATCGAAGTTTCATACTTCAGGCTCTCTTTAATTTTGTCAATTGAATTGACGATAGAATAATAAACGGCCAACGCAGAAACAAGCCCGGGTGTGAATGACTTTTGCTCTTGGCTAAGCAACATGGGAAGCGATTGTTCAAAAATTTAGAATTTTCAGTGTAGTTCAGAGTCAGGCCATGGCGCGCCTGTCCTATGCTCACTGAGAGGTTTCAAACCTTGAAAAAGGAACTTTTGAGCACGTTTACCCTCGTATGTTTCAGTAGTGTATACGTTACCCTCGGAGTCCGTAACAATGCTGTGTGTTCCGAAGAATAATCCTGGCTGTCTTCCGCCATCGCCAAATTCGGCAAGGACTTCTAACGATTCTCTTTCCAGAATATGTACTTTAAAATTTGCACCATCTGCTACGTATATAAATTTCTGATCATCATCATGAGAAAAGGAAATATCCCAGGTAGACCCTGCTAAAGTCAAGGGCGCCACTTGACTTTCTTTGACAAAAGTCCCATCCGGACGAAAAACTTGGATCCGATCCGCCCCACGATCACAAACATAAATTAAGCCGTCATTTGAAGGCTCTGCGCAATGTACTGGCCCCACGAATTGTTGGGGCAGCGGTGCGCTGGGGTCGTAGACTACTCTTTCGTCGATAGGTTCATTGCCATACGCGCCCCAAAAACGTTTAAATGCGCCAGTTGCGGCATCAACCACTGCTACTCGCTTATTACCATAACCGTCAGCAAAGTATGCCTCGTTGGCGGAGTGATCGATTGCGATCTCGGCGACTCGCCCGAACGAAACTGTGCTCAAGCTATCGATGGGTTCGCCTGGGATGCCAATTTCCCGAACAAACTGACCGTCTCGTGTAAAAACCAGTACATGCGAATCACCACTCCCATTACCGCCAATCCAAACATTTCCGTCGATCCCAACCTCTATCCCATGGTTCGATTCAGGCCATGTGTAACCCTCTCCTGGTCCGCCCCATGCGTTTATCAGATTACCGGCACTGTCAAATTCCAAAATCGGGGGTGCGGCTGTGCAGCATTCTGCGCGACCGAGATCTAAACCTATTTCTTGACTCATGAACATTGAATCTTGGTCTCGGTGAACTACGAACAGATGGTCTCGCTCGTCGATGGCGATTCCAATAGTTCTGCCCATGATCCACTTGTTGGGTAACGGTTGCGGCCAATAGGGATCCACGACAAACCTCGGCGCTAAGCGATCGTTATTAACGGCTTCGGCTGACTTCCGCAGAGCTTCTTGGCTTATACTTAAAATGGTGAAGGCGGAAATTAGTAAACAAGAGCACCACAGAACGGTTTTTTTTCTTTTATTCATCGTTACTCTCCGATGACGGAACAAGTGGCCTTAATGATCCTGACAGTATCACCATTTCTTAAATAGAGAAACTTTAATTGAATTAGTGACGTTTTAGAGCTTGAAATTTGCAGTGATCAAATTGTGGTTTGAATTTCAGATAGGTGGCTTTGGCAAATAAAAAGCCCGACTACCTTTTCAGTAGTCGGGCTTTAGTCTTAGCTTTGCGAAGAGTTTTTAAAGCTCTTCAGCTGGCCATGTTGGCGCTCTATCTCGCACCGTAACTGGCTGCATACCCTGGTAAAGGAACTTTTGAATGCGCTTACCTTCGTAGGTCTCAGTTGTGTAAATGTTACCCTGAGAGTCAGTAGCTATACTATGTGGTGCGAAAAACAGCCCTGGCTGTCTGCCACCATCTCCAAACGTGTATAGTACCTCCAGAGACTCGCGATCTATTATGTAGATTTTGAAGTTCTGACCATCTGCTAGATAAAGAAACTCTTGGTCTTCATCAGGAGAGAAGTCGATATCCCATGTAGATCCTTGAGCGAGAGTAGCAGGAGAAATGATGACTTCGCGGACATAGGTACCATCTGTTCGGAACACCTGAATCCTATCAGCTCCTCTATCACAGACGTATACCAGACCATCATTTGATGGAATAGCGCAGTGGACTGGACCACGAAATTGCTGAGGTCCTGGCTCGCCTGGAGTATAAGTTACGTCAGCGTCGTCGTCTGGACGATTTCCGTACGCGCCCCAATATCTTTTGAAGGCACCGGTCGCAAGATCAACTACGGCAACTCGCTTATTACGGTAACCGTCAGCAAAGTACACCTCGTTATTAGAGGCATCNATNGCTATNTCAGCGACNCTACCGTAGGACGTTGTGCTGTTGCTGTCCATTTCGGCTTCAGGGACGCCGACAGTTCGAACGTATTCACCGTCTCTTGTAAAAACAAGCACATGGGAATCTGGACCACCGTTTCCGCCGATCCAAATGTCTCCATTTGGGGCTACATCGATACCATGGTTAGACTCTGGCCAAGTGTATGGAGCTCCTTCNTCTGGTCCACCCCANGCGTTGATGAGGTTTCCTTCCAAATCGAACTCTAAAATTGGTGGTGCTGGTGTGCAACATTCAGATACACCAGAATAAAGTCCGATCTCTTGAATTCTCATGAATTGCGATTCTGTATTCCTGTGAACCGCAAAAATGTGATCTCTCTCATCTATATCCACACCAATAGTGTTACCCTGAACCCAATGATTTGGGAGTGGCTTCGGCCACAAAGGGTCCACTAGAAAATGTGGTGCCATGACGTCGTTATTAGCAGCGACGACTGGCTCTTGCAGTTGGGATTGGCCAATTTGTAGAGCCGCCAAAGCGACTAATAGCCCTGCTCCTATCAACACCTTGATCTTTGTCATTTTTTTTCTCCTCTACGTGCCCGCAAAATGGCGAGCTTACTAACTTTCAGAGCGAGCACCGAGTATACTGACTTATACATTGACAGTATACTCACTTCGAAAATTTTCGGATAAGCCTTTGTAAGATTTTGTAACAAGAAAGGTGAGAACTATCCTTATTAGGATTACTCTCCGTTGTCGATACTCAAATGAATAATACTAACTAATTGTATTTCATGTAAAAATGTAGAAACTTAAGAAGTTTTTTTGGCTAAACAGACTCTATCTCTTATGAAAAATTCAATAAAAATATTCTGCTTAATTCATTTAATTTGCTTTGCTGGATTTGTTCAGGCCCATGATATTCCTTCGCGTGTCACTGTAAACGCATTCGTCAAACCTGAAGGTAATGAGCTGACTGCATTAATTCGAGTCCCCATGGAGGCTCTGGGAGAGGTCAGTTTTCCTTTGCGTGGGCCAGGATTTCTGCAGTTCTCTGAGGCACAGTTTGCTCTCGACGATGCCGCCAGGATTTACATAACCGAATCTTTGAAGTTTTATGAAAATGGAGAGGAGTTGACAGAGAAGCANCTTCGTCGAACGAGAGTTTCTCTGCCTTCAAACCGATCTTTCTCCAGTTTTGAAGTCGCTCTTGACAACATAATGAGTCCACCGTTGGATGATAGTACTAATTTGTTTTGGAGACAGGGAGTGCTCGATGTGCTGGTGTCTTATCCAATACAATCCGATGAATCTGACTTTTCAGTAAACCCAGAACTTGGCACGTTATCCGATCAAACGACCACGGTCCTGCGATTTTTGGTGCCTGACGGCGCCGAGAGAGTGTTTAATTATTTGGGCAATCCGGGCGTTGTGGAGTTAGATCCACGCTGGCATCAAGCGGCGCTTAGATTTGTATCTATGGGCTTCGAACATATTTTAGAGGGGATCGATCATCTTCTTTTTTTGTTTTGTTTGGTTATTCCTTTACGCTCAGTTCGAGGTTTAATTCCTGTGGTTACCTCCTTCACTGTGGCGCATTCGATCACATTAATAAGTGCATCATTTGGGGTTGCGCCAAGTGCGCTATGGTTTCCCCCACTAATAGAAACTTTGATTGCTTTGTCAATCGTTTATATGGCGTTTGAAAACATTATTGGCGTCAAGTTAGAGCATCGTTGGATGGTAACTTTTGGCTTCGGACTCATTCATGGTTTTGGCTTTTCGTTTCTCTTCAGTGAAACCTTGCAATTTGCTGGAGGGCATTTATTTTCCTCACTTTTGGCATTCAATATCGGTGTCGAAATAGGTCAGATATTTATTCTAATCTTGGTGATACCGGTGATAAATCTATTGTTTAAACATTTAGTCGACGAACGTATTGGGACGATACTTTTGTCAGCGCTGCTGGCTCATAGTGCATGGCATTGGATGATCGAGCGAGGAGTAACGTTGAATTTATATCAGTTTCAAATGCCAGTGCTCGATTCTCTTTTCTGGGCTGCCTTGATGCGTTGGGGGATGATGTTCATCGTTATCATCGCAGCACTATGGGGCATGTATGAACTATTCCGAAAGTTCTCCCTGATAGAGGCTTTTCCAAGTTTCAGTAAACAAGACAAAATTGGGTCAGTTGACAGCTGAAGTCTAACTTTGANCGGTTTTGAAATGTCGCAAGCGCCACTGCTTTTGTGGCGCNNTAAGNANNATCTCTGGTTGATCGACGGGATTGATAATGACAAGTTACCGTATTTTATTGATAGCCGCGATAGTTTGTAATTCAGTTATCGCTGACGATACATTAAAAAGAATCGGGGACTTTGCGCTACTTGATCAAAATGGCCAGCAGCACCAACTGAGAAAATATAGAGGGAAAGACGCAGCGGTTTTTTTATCTGTAAATGAGCAATGTTCAAAGTCGCCGGCAATTTTGGACAAATACAAATTACTTCGTAAAGCTGCTCAGACGGTAAATCTAGTTTTTTTTGCAATAGATTCGACATCCCATAAAAAGCCTGTCCATCCTTCCAGCAGTTATGCGACCGTTGACTTTGATTTGCCTATACTTACTGATGATTCTCNTTTAATAACCGAAGNTCTGGGCATGAAACGGCCTGGTGACTTGGTTATCGTCGAGCCAAATTCTGGAGACGTTTTTTATTATGGAACAATTGACTCACAGGTGAGCTTGCAAATAGATGCATTGGATTTCTCTTTGCCAGATTCGGCGGCATTTATCGTACAACTTCTTTCCGATATGAATTCTAAAGGATTCGATTATCAACCTGCGCTCATGGGAAGAAAAACCGAAGGCTGTGAACCTTTTTTATTAGGCGAGCGAAGTAATCAGGAATCACCCGATTACGCCACTGAAGTTGCTCCAATTCTGAAGGAAAAATGTGTTCACTGTCATGCTCGAGGTGGCATTGCACCTTTTGCCATGGACTCATATGAGGCAGTAAAAGGCTGGTCGGCAATGATTAGGGAAGTTCTGCTGACTANNAGGATGCCACCNATGCAAGTAGATCCGCGTGTTANGCATTTTGCCAATGCTAACTACATCCAACCTTTTGAAATGAGGACTTTGATAAATTGGATTGATGACGGCGCTCCATTCAATAATAGNTTAGATGACCCTTTGAGACATGTCCCGTCGAATNCAACTCTCTGGCAACTGGGAGAACCTGATTACATTCTGCAACTCCCAGCATTTAGGGTCCCGGCTACAGGGGTTCTTGACTATGAGAACGTCACTATGGACCTTCCCCTGACAAAGGATGTCTGGGTTAAATCTGTGCATTACATCCCCGGAGACAGGCGCGCATTGCATCATTTAATGAGTTACATTGTCCCTAACGATTCAGAAGAGCATGATTTAGTAAGCAAGGAAGCAGACTCCTGGAAATTTCTAGAGGGCTATGCTCCGGGCAAAAATGATGCGGCAAGTTACCCCGACCATACGGGTGTTTTTATTCCAAGGGGTTCAACCATGAAAGTGTCTCTCCACTATACAACTTTCGGTAAAGAAGTAATTGATCAGACGAGAATAGGTCTTTATTTTGCCGATGAAGAGCCGCGTTTTGAATACTCAACATATGCATTGAGTAATGGGGGTTCAAACATCTCGATACCCCCGAATGTTGAAGAGCATAAAATGAGCGCATCTTATACTTTTGAAGAAGAGGTGATGCTTCATGGGCTGAGGCCCCACATGCATTATCGAGGAAAGTACATGCGTATGAGTATTGAGTTTCCCGATGGAACTGTCGAGGAGATAATAAATGTGCCTGACTACAATTTTGCATGGCAACCTACCTACAGGTTGTCAAAGCCGATGCTTTTACCGTCTGGCAGCCGAGTAATTCTCGACGGAGCTTTTGACAACTCGAGGTACAATCTTGGTAATCCGGACCCGGACGCTTGGGTTCGGGGAGGAGCGCAAAGCTGGGATGAAATGTTCATAGGCTACTTTTCTTACCATCTGACAGAGAAGTAGAAATTGTTTTTGGTATTTATCGATGTTAATAACAAATGTGAATAGTTTTAATTAGAAATTTAGATTTAACTGCTCTATGCTCTTCCTATATCGACTGGGACCCGACTGAGGGGTATCAAATGAAAAAGTTGACAAGCAATCTCATCATCCTTCCCTTATTGTTAACGATTCAGTCGTCTGAGGGGGTTCCCGACCGTGTTAGTGATTTTGCGTTATTGGACTCAGAGGGCGAGTTCTATCAACTTAGTCGTTATCGTCATAAAAGGGCAATGGTTATCATGGCAGTAGATGGTTCGTGCTCGGAGATGGCGGACTCTATAGGTGAATTTGAACTTCTACGATCTAAGTTTAGCGAGCAACCTGTTACTTTTCTGTTATTAAACTCCTCCGACACATCCAAT
Organism: Gammaproteobacteria bacterium; assembly: GCA_002714195.1. Classification (GTDB taxonomy): domain Bacteria; phylum Pseudomonadota; class Gammaproteobacteria; order Pseudomonadales; family Pseudohongiellaceae; genus UBA9145. The sequence continues at coordinate 13,091 of PAWK01000077.1, forward strand.
TTGCAAAATACACAAAGTCTTTCTGACAAAGCAGCAGATTTAGGCTTACCTTTGCTAAGAGACAATGGCCAACTGGTATCAGAAGCCATCTCGGTTACAAAATCTGGTGAAGTAGTAATCCTAGATCCAAATGCTTTAACGCTTTTATATCGGGGAATTGGTGGTGCGGAGGCAAGTGCTGTAATTACAGAGCAGCTTGCGGGTGAGGTGCTTCAGACTAAGATCACTTCATTAGACGGCTGCGGTTTGCGATACCTGGCGAGGGAAAAGCACGCAGGTCAAGCGCCCGACTATGGTACGGAAATAGCGCCGATAGTTGCTGAGCAATGTGCTTCATGCCATCGTGAGGGTGGTATCGGTCCATTTGCAATGGATAGCCACTTGATGTTGCAAGGTTGGGCGCCGATGATAAAAGAGGTGTTACTCACTAAGCGGATGCCTCCGATGCAAGTAGACCCTGATATAGGACATTTTACCAACGCTCGATACATTCCCGAAACCGATCTCCAAAAGCTTGTGCATTGGATAGATTCTGGAGCTCCCAAAGGAACCTCATCAGTTGATCCGCTTGCACAATTAGAGTTCCCCGACCGGAAGCAGTGGCAACTTGGTGAGCCTGATTACATAATTACCGCACCACGACATGAGATACCCGCAACCGGAGTTTTGGACTACATAAATGTTGATGTTGAATTACCTTTCCAAGAGGACAAGTGGGTGCAGGCGGTTCAATACATTCCTGGAGATGAGTCGGTACTGCATCATCTGCTGACGTATGTCACAGCACCGGACGAAGAGATTCAAGGCGAGGCCGCAACAGTGAACGTCGCAACGCGTTTCTTGGAAGGTTATGCCCCAGGCAAAGTTGATGCAATGACTTTTCCAAAAGATACCGGCGTATATATACCAGTAGGCCACAAGTTGAGTATGCAGTTCCACTACACTACTAATGGAAGGGCGACGAGTGATGAGACCGTCTTGGGGTTGTATGTATATGATCAACCGCCAATGCATGAGAATTTCACCCAGTCTGTTTCTGGGTTGTTTCGAATTCCACCTTATGCACGCGACCATGAGGCATCTGCTCGGTATGTTTTCGACGAGGACGTTACCATCACTGGATTGCGAGCCCACATGCATTTTAGGGGCAAAGATATGAAATTTAGTGCGGAATACCCGAATGGAACAATCCGTGAATTGTTGAGTGTCCCGAATTACAGTTATGCTTGGCAGCCAACCTATTCTTTAGAGCAACCGGTTACTTTNCCAGCAGGAACTAGGGTNCATGTTACTGGGGCNTTTGATAATTCTGAAAATAACCCAGCGAANCCGGATCCAAGTAAGNAACTAACCTTNGGGCTACAGAGCTGGGATGAAATGTTCATAGGCTACTGGACTTACCATTATTCGGATATCCAGAAGTAGCCAATAGATTATTTGTTTGCTGATGCTTNAACTGTCAAGATTCTTTAACTTGTTTGAAAATTATTGAGCGCGTATTTTGGATTCTCCACGANATTCTTAATTTCACGTCAATTGTGCCCGCGCTGCCTAACTTGTTATGATATTACGACGCTTATAATAATAATCCCGGAGAACGGTCTATGTCCTCGCTTTTTATAATTCTTTTTGGCCTCGTTGGTTTGGCTTTCGGATGGTTTGTTTATTCAAAATTCATTGCTGAAAAGATTTATAAGNTGGATCCTAACTACGTTACTCCAGCTCATAAATTTGAAGATGGTATNGACTATGTTCCCACAAACAAATTTGTTCTGTGGGGATCTCATTTTACAGCAGTAGCTGGGGCGGCTCCCATAGTAGGACCGGCTATAGCGGTTTATTGGGGGTGGATGCCGGCTTTGCTCTGGGTCACTTTTGGCTCTATTTTCTTTGCTGGTGTTCACGATTTTGGGGCGCTTTGGGCGAGCAATAGGCATGATGCCAAGTCTATCGGTGCTTTGTCGGAAAGNATCGTCGGACAGCGTGTGCGTGCTGTTTTGATGATAATCATCTTTTTGCTTCTCGTTCTAGTTAATGCAATGTTCGCAACAATAATTGCAGACGAAATGGTCATTTATCCAGAGTCAGTTTTTCCAGCTTGGGCGGCAATTCCAGTGGCCATAGCAGTAGGGGTTCTAATTAGAAAGAAAGTGAACCTGCTGGCCATATCAATTATTGGGGTCGCGATTCTTTACTTTACAATATACGTCGGCAGCACAATGCCTCTGNCATTACCCGGTGACGTATTTGGTCTNGGGGAACGCGGTGACTGGATAATCCTTTTGTATGTGTATGCAGGAATTGCTTCTATGTTACCGGTCTGGTTATTGTTGCAACCTAGAGACTACATAAATGGGGCTCAGTTGGTTTTGGGTNTATTTGTTCTTTACTCAGCTGTTTTGCTTACAACTCCTGATGTGGCTGCGCCCATGTTTAATGACGTGGCCGAGGGAACACCTCCAATATTTCCGATTTTGTTTGTGACAATTGCGTGTGGAGCACTTTCAGGATTCCACGGTATAGTTTCCTCTGGAACGAGTGCTAAACAGCTCGACAATGAAAAAGACGCCAGATTTGTTGGTTATTTGGGCGCTTTAGGCGAGGGTTCCCTTGCTCTAATTACTATAACCGCTGTTACCGGTTCACTTTATGCCTCATCCGTCGCTGGTGGTTGGGATGCTATTTATCCAAGTTTTACTGGCGGTCCATCTGCAGGGGGGTTCATAGCAGGAGGCGCATTACTGATTTCAGAAGGGTGGGGTATCCCTTTGGCTTTTGCGCAGACGATGTTGGCTGTTATGGTAGTGTTGTTCGCGGGGACAACAATGGACGCTGGATTGCGGTTAACACGCTACATAATCCAGGAATGGGGAAATATTTACCAGATCAGTCCTCTTAAGAATAATTACATATCAACATTAGTTGCCGTTGCTGCTTGTTTATTACTAGCGTTTGGCGTTTCAAATGGCAACTATCCGGGAGACGGAGGCACATTGATCTGGCCTGTCTTTGGTGCTACCAACCAAATACTGGCAAGCATGACATTGATAGTGCTCGCTGTTTATCTGCTGAAGTTAGGTCGCTCTGCCAAACCGTTAATTATTCCGATGTGTTTTATCTTATTTATGGCGAGTTGGGCTGGTGTATGGTACGTAACAGATTACATTAGCAGAGGGCAGTGGATATTGGTTGTGATCCAGGTTGCAGTTATGGTTCTTGCCTTGTTCATTATCCTTGAGGCCTGGTCTACAGTTACGAAATTAAAACAAACTGAAGATTCTCAAGAGAAGCCTGAATCTTCTGTGTCTTCAAACGATTAGGCCGTTCTAGAAATCACTTTTGGAGAAATTTTAATTCCGATCAAGCTGTTTTAATGGATAACATTAAAACAGCTTGGTCTACAGTGAAATTTGCTCCGATAAACTATGTCTCAATACACAATCAAACCTAACTTACTTGATCAAATAGAGCCTTTAGTCAGTGAGATTCGAGTATTTAAAAAAATCGATTCTACAAATGATGAAGCCCGCCGGGCCATAAAATCGGGTATCTCAGGAATTAATCTGATAGTTGCGGATGCTCAAACCGCGGGTCGAGGCAGAAGAGGCAAGACTTGGATTAGTCCAGCTGGGGGGCTGTACATGAGTTTTATTTTTCCATTCCAAAATGATTTAACCCAGCCTCAGGCCTTAAGCCTTGTAGCAGCTATAAGTGTAAAGCGCTCCCTGGAAGAGTGGTCTGTGGCGCCGATAAAATTGAAGTGGCCGAATGACCTTCTCGTCGAAGGCAAAAAACTATCGGGCATTCTCCTAGAACTCGAAAGATCGGGGGGGAATACGCATGTTATTTTTGGAATAGGGGTCAACTATTTATTGACTGTTGAGCAGAAGTTGAAGATTGATCGTGAAGTGACGGATTTAAACGAACAAGCAGAAAATATACCTTCAAGAGAGAGAGTAATAACAAAAATTTGTATTGATTTGCTGAATAATGTTCGGGAATTCTCTGAGCGAGGTTTCGGGTCTTTTAAACCTGCCTGGAATGAAAGTGACCATTATTTGGGATCGAGGGTTGTGATAAATGATGGTAAATCGGAGAAGTCAGGCATCTCTCTTGGCGTCAATGAAAGAGCTGAGTTAATAATTGAGTCAGATTCTGGGCAAGAATTTATATCCGGTGGAGAGATCTCCGTTGGTCTGCGAGAAATAGCGGGGATAATTAGTCGTGATACTTGAGTTAGATATTGGTAATTCGAGAATAAAATGGCGTCGTATGTCTAGTGATCAGTATGAGGTTCCGACTCGCGGCATAAACGCTGACTTGGGTGACTTTCTTAATGAGCAAATAAATTATGATAAGCCGTCCCTCATCCGTATGAGTAATGTATCGAATGACAACAAAACCAAAACTATAGTGGAATGGGCTCAGTTAAACTGGAACATAAAACCGATCGAGGCCACTGTTAGGAGAAATTGCGGAGGCGTTGAGATCCAATATGCAGATGTAAGCCGATTAGGGGTCGACAGGTGGTTAGCTATGCTTGCTGCTTTTGATAAATCAAATGGTCCTTGCCTTATAGTGGATGTTGGAACTGCGTTTACTCTGGATATTATAAATGAAGAGGGACTGCACTTAGGAGGCTATATATTGCCCGGTCTTCGACTAATGGCGGATATTTTGGTAGATAAGACTGGCATTAGACTTGATGGGAAAGGCCTTGACTCCACGCTAGCATTAGGGAATTCAACCCATGAGGCTGTCCGTAATGGCGCAGTAGCGTCTTTAGTGGCGTTAGTTGAGAAAAAATTGGGAGAACTTGCTCGAAACAACTTAGATCCGAAGGTTTTTGTCACTGGTGGGGATGCGACTTTATTAACGGCTTTATTGAATTGCGTTCAATCGAATGTTGAAGAGGATTTAGTCCTTGATGGATTAGTTGTGGCGTGTGCAGCAAAATCAGATGCTGACTAACAGAAATTTTAAGCCTGAGTGCTGCGATAGCTAGATTTTTCGATAATCACAACTAGTTTGACATAAGCAGAAAAACTGGGTGAAACGATTGCACAAGCACTTCAATTCTCATAAAATGCCGCTCCTGAGTGAGAGAGCCAGGGAAATCTGCCCTTTCGGGTTCTTGTGGGAG
>PAWK01000078.1 GCA_002714195.1 Gammaproteobacteria bacterium
ACACTGGGGAGTACTTGCCGTTCTGTTCTTCGCGCTTCCTCTCAACAATCTAGCAGAAATTGTGCTCGTGTCCTCTATATTTGGTTTCTGTGTCTTTGCCCTCATGGTCGAATACAAAATTATCTGGGAAGTTCTGCGAGGTATGGACCCTCTAGAAAGCCTCAAAAAACTGAATTCGAAAAAACTCAGGACCGCACAAATGATCGGAGGCGCGGCCGGTATCGTATCAATTATTTTACTCGGTTAATCGAATCCAGCGCCTCAATGTACGATTTTCTGCGCCTCGCTAAGAGACAAGAAGTAAGAACCCGTGCTTTAAAAGTAAGCTTAGTCGTTGGCTCAATACTCGCCCTTATCAACCATAGTGATTCGCTCTTCACGGGCAAACTCGAAGTTCACCACTCTTTTCAAATCATAGCTACTTTTCTAGTGCCCTACCTAGTTTCAACTTATTCAAGCGTGAGCGCCATAAAGCATCAAGAAAACCCGAGCGATAACAAGTTGTGAACAGGGGAATATAACTCCTCTAGATAAGCAACATCTGACTCTTCGAGCACTATGGTAGCAGCATCAGTCAATTCATCGAGTTGTTCAGGCCTTGATACTCCCACTACAGGTGACACAATCTCGGGTTTGTTGAGCAGCCAAGCCAGCGCAATCTGAGCCGGCTTTTTCTCATACTTCGATGCCACCTCTATAACTCTCTCGGCAACCTGAAAGACGTGTTCACCATGATAAAGACCTTCGGTACGAGCTCTATCTTGTCCTTTTGAACGATTGGTGCTTCCGCCATCAAATCCCCCTTGATAAGCTCCAGCAAGAATTCCTCTCGCCAACGGCGACCAGGGCATGAGCGCAATTCCCGATTGCGCACAGTAAGGGTTCATTTCTCTCTCCTCTTCTCGATAGACCAGATTGTAATGATTCTGCATAGAAATAAATCGAGTCCAATTATTCATCTTTGCTGTCATTTGCAGTTCTGCAAATTGCCACGCAAACATGGAAGAGCCACCCAAATAAAGTACTTTGCCAGCCTTAACAACGTCATGGAGAGCCTCCATAGTCTCCTCAATAGGGACTCTAACTTGGCCAGGGACGCCATGAGGATGACGATGGATAACTAGGTGATCGATATAGTCGTGACCCANCCTTTTGAGNCANGCNTCAATCCCCTCCATCACGTGTTTTCGNGATAATCCCGATTGATTCGNCCCNGCTCCCATTGGCATNGAAATCTTCGTNGCGAGCACGTANTCATCTCNGGGCAATAAACTATTTANTAAAGAGCCCAACAACCTCTTCTGACGCNCCCANNCCATAAACATCNGCACAATCAAAATAATANANGCCATGNTCTATNGCAGACTTNAAAATGGGCTTTGCCTCTTCCTCGGTCAACGTCCAGTCNCCCTGNTGNCCTCTGCCNGGTATCCCAAAATTCATGGTNCCCAAACAAAGCTCTGAAACCCTAAGACCACTCGGCCCTAACTGAACACTATTAAGCATCTTTTACCCTCTTTTTCGTATTTGCCCTTCCTACATCTTAGAGACTAGGTAAGATTTATTGAACCTTAAAATTTAACGCAGCNAAAAACGTGCATAGGTCTATTTATTAGAGCTATCGAAAAGGAGATAATGNAAGNATGAATAANCAAGCAGTCTCTTCATTCGAAAACGTAAATCAATCAGAATCCGTCGCTATCGTTGGTGCAGGCATTTGCGGTCTTTGCACGGCGCTAGCTCTAAATCAAAAAGGGTTTAGAGTCTCCTTGTTTGAGCGGGATGTTCCTCCACCCTCTGGAGACCCAGACCAGGCGTTTTTCGAATGGACTCGCCGAGGCGCGGCGCAGTTCAGGCACCCGCACGCCTTTCTAGGGCTTATGTGCAGTGTATTAGAGGAAAAGTACCCTGACTTATTAGAGGATTTTTTCTCTGCCGGTGCTAGAAAGGTGGCTTTTAAAGACATGATTCCACCTCACTTATCCTCTCAATATCGCCCGGAGCCTGGAGATGAAAAGATCTGGGTCTTGATGTGCCGGCGCGCAACAATGGAAACGGTGCTTAGAAGATATGTGGAGCGAATCCCTAGCATCGAAATCAACAACAAAAGCTTTATTACAAATCTCGAAATTCAACAAAAGGAAGGCCAGAACGTTGCCAANGGTTTACGAATAACCGACAGACAGCACAACAATCAAGAGAGCATCAGGGAATTTGATTTGATTATTGATGCGACGGGCAGATCAAGCAAATTCCATCAGTGGCTCGCAGAAAAGGACATTGAAATCAACGAGCAGCGCGATGATGCAGAAATTGTCTATTACACGCGACACTATAAATTAAAAAAGGGTATCGATGAGCCGTCCAGGCACCAGAAGGATCCTAGCATGGGCGACCTGGGATATATGAAATATGGTGTATTCCCAGGNGATGCAGGTCATTTCGCTCTAATCGTCTGTTTGCCATTAGCAGAGTCAGAGCTGCGAAAAACCATTAAAACAGGAGACGGATTTGATTCGGTTTGCAGAACCATACCTGGCTTGCTGCCTTGGATCGCATCTGACAAGTCAGATGCTACTACAGAGCCCTTTGGCATAGGACAAATTCACGCCGTTTGGCGANATTATCTGAACGAAGGGCAGCCCCAAATCCTAAATTTCTTCGCTGTTGGAGACTCACACGCTAGGACGAACCCTCTATATGGTAGAGGTTGCAGCACGGCAACGTTACATGCACATATTCTTGCTGATGTGTTGAACGAAACTAAAAATCCTATTGATCGTGCTATTCGCTTTTCGGAGGAAACTGCAAACAGAATCAGACCAATCTTTGATGCAAGCTTGAGAGAAGACAAGAACGGCATCAGGAAATCAGCCGAGTTAATCCACGGGAAAANTCNAAAAGAAAACTGGTCTTTCAAACAATGGCTCGGAAAATCATTCGGAGACGCGTTGGGCGCTGCCGCCAAAGAAACAATAACGGTGCAGCGCGGTATCGCAAAAACCGTCAACCTCCTAGAAAATCCAGGTGACTTTCTCAAGGATCCAAAAATTCGACGAACTGTCTTTCTCTATATGCTGAGAGGAAGNCGAAAAAATCAAGGAGTTCAGCGTCCTAGAGGTCTAGAGCGAGACGAGATGCTTCAGCATATCTCCTCGCTTGGCTAACCGATCATAGGTTTAAACCCAAAGCCCGTGCGTCCTCTTCATACTTTTCGTAAGACTCTTTGAGTGTTGCAGAATTTAAAATCACCTCGGCAACTAGCTCATCAGATGCTTCATCGATAACTCGCGTTTTTATCCAATTTGATTCTGTTCGCTTACTCTCGCTCAGCGCAACGATCTCTCGTTCTAGCTTGTAGGGNTGATCCACAAANATAGGCCCATTGATTAGCTTAATTTCCTGNCCCGCGAAAAGACCTACCGCAGGCCCTCTNGAACGGTAACCAGATAGTCCACTGGTGTACTGAGTCAAAACACTGATCATTTCCAAGGGAACAACCGGTTTTTTCCAGGGCAAGGCGTACTGATTTGTATCATGGTAGAACTCGTGATCCTCAGTGATTGCTTGTAACTTTTCGGCTAGAGAAAAGGGATACATTGATCCCATATTCTGATCTAACTCCATTCTGACACTCTCGGGATTACCGGCACCCANCTGACCTACTTTCAAATCACTTAAAATAACTAACTGCTCTGAGGGCCTGAGTCNCGACATTCTTNCAGTGATTTCCGTTTCGCCATAATCGGGACCAACCGAAGCGGTGCCTGTCAAAACTGGCGTTCCGTCTTCTTTCTCGGCTCCTATCCTGGTGATGCCTTTCTCCTCAGACGGTTTCTCTACAAAAGCTCGAACACTCTCCCCCTCAACAACCATATTCTGGTAATGGGCACTGATACAGCCCTTCACAAACCACTCGTCCCCATAGATCTTATGAAGAAGCGGCACAAATTGGCTAAAATGAGTTGGCCCTTCAATCGGAGCGCCGCTAAAACCTAGATCGCCGGCCATCTTGTCATCATGTATTGAGAGGTGACCGTCGTATTCCTGGGTTCCCAACATTTGTCTAGGTTGTCTGAACTCGCTGTACATTAATTCGCCCATTGGCGTTCCTCCTAAAATTTAATGTGTCTTATCGAGTGCTATTCTTTTATCGAATCAACACAGTCAGTTAGTATCTATAAGATTAAAAATTAATGCAGAGTTTAAGCGAGGAATCATGAAAAATCTTTTTTCTGTGGAAGGGAAAGTAGCAATAGTAACTGGAGGCTCTAGAGGGATAGGCGAGATGATCGCGGCGGGTTATCTTGCCAACGGCGCCAAAGTTTATATCAGCTCAAGAAAGGCGGACGCATGCGTGGCAACCGCAGAAAAATTGGTCAATGAATTTGGCGGTGAGTGCATCCCTATTCCAGCAGATCTCTCCAATCTTGATGGAATAAATAATTTTGTACAGGAATTCTCTAAAAATGAATCCAATCTGGACATTTTAGTTAATAATGCCGGCGTCGCATGGGGCGCACCTCTTGAGGAATTTCCAGAATTAGGTTGGGACAAAGTCATGAATACCAATGTCAAAGGAGTCTTCTTTTTGACACAGCAGCTTCTTCAACATCTCCAACAAAACACGACATCCGAAAACCCAGCCCACGTCATCAACGTGGGTTCCGTGGACGGTATCAAAACACCCGTTTTTGACAATTTCTCATACGGCCCGTCTAAAGCCGCTGTCCATCATCTGACTCGCGTCTTAGCCGCTCATCTGATCAAGCGAAATATTATTGTTAATGGTATCGCGCCCGGACCTTTCCCAACCTTTATGCTAAGTGCGGGAGTCGGCGGTGGAGGCGATACTGAAAATACAGACTGGGACGCGGTCGGAAAAAGTAACCCCAGAGGCAGGGTGGGCATGGCCGAAGACATTGCTGGCTTGGCAATTTTTCTGAGCTCGCGGGCATGCGGATTCACGGTGGGCGATGTCATCACCTGCGATGGAGGAGCAGTGGTTTCTTGACGCTTGAGAAGTGGGGAGGGTTATTCCTCTCCACCCATACGCTCATACATGCGACTCACGGCAAGCAAGTCATACCCAACGCGCAACACCCCAAGACTCTCCCGAAAGTTAGTCATGTCAATGGCTTTAGAGGCTGCTTCAGCACTCACACCCTGCTCGTAAAGATGTTTTGTTTTTTGCCAAAGATCTAAATAAAACTCTTGTACCAAGCCAATCTTTGCTATGTCGGTAAAGGGCATACCATGACCTGGTACGATTTTCTTTATCGCTAGAGACTTCAACTTCTCGAGTGTGCCAGGAAACTCATCTACATAGCCATCCCCTAGCCAGGATGGCCCCGCTAGCATCATGTCACCGGTGAAAGCCAACTGCTCTTCAGGGAAATAAACTACCAAATCGCCCCCAGAATGCGCTCTCCCAAAAAAATAAACCCGAATTTCTCTCGATCCTCGAAAAAGGGTCAGCCTATCACTCAAGGTTAAAGTAGGAGCGACAGGCATTATTTCATCCCACTCTGCCAAGTGAGAAACCATCAAGTCATATTGCTCTTGCAACTTCTCTTTTTGCTTAATGTCCAGTGGTTCCGCTAATTTCCTTTGTAACCTATCAACAACACTTTGCGTGCCAGCCAATCCTCTTCTAAAGTTTACTCTTTGCAAAGGCTGCCTTGACAACTTCATTCGAGTAAACTCATGTCCAATAATTTCGAGATACGGCAAGTAAGGTGAGTTCTCTTCCGTGAAAGCTTGATTACCATGAGAATGATCATAGTGGTAATGAGAATTAATGAGCGTCGTGACCGGCTTGTCTGTAAGAGACGTAATTGTTGATATCAAGTCTCTACCCTTCGTTGGCGTTATATGAGAGTCGACTACTAGCACATCCTCATCATTTATTACCACCAGCGCATTACTATTGAACAGCCGGGCTTTGGTCTGTGCTAAATAAATTCCCTTACCTACTTCTGTCAGCTTGTGAGTTTCAGTTTCCTGAACGCTATCTGCCCAAGCAAATCGAGTAATGACCAAAGCAACTAGAAAAACCAAGCAAAACCTTCTTTTCACCATTTCTCCTCTCCATAACTAACCCCTTACCTCGTCCCTGAGAGTGACAGAACAGGATAAGCGATTCAAACCAGAACTAAGGCCGGTAACGGGTTAACGTCGGCTTGCCTATCTCTCCGGCTATCACCTCGTATGCATCCCTTATGAAATCAACAAGCAACGGACGGCTCTCTCTTGGATCAATGATATTTTCTATCCCAAAAGCGTGAGCGTTTCTAAAAGGAGAAGAAATTGCCTGTAATCTTGATTCGATTTCTTCTTTTTTTGAAATCGGGTCATCGGCGCTTTCAATCTCTCTCTTATAAGCTATCGCTGTTCCACCTTCTATGTGCATTGACCCACCATGCGTGGAAGGCCAGGCAAAACGCCTATACAGACCTTCGCTACGGGAATGCAAACCACCGGCAACTCCATATAATTGTCGAACCACAAAGCATATATAGGGCGTGCGGCTCGCCGAAAAAGCGCTCACGACCCTAGCACCAGCACGGACAATACCTTGCTCCTCCTGTTGAGGACCTACAGAGAAACCGGGCTCATCAGCAAAGTACACTAGAGGTAGGTGGAAAGTTTCACAAAGATCCAACAAACGAAGCGTTTTTTCTCCGGCAGCTATATCCATGGAACCGCCGTTATATTTGGGATTGTTTGCCATCACTCCAACAGGAAATCCATCCACTCGGGCTAATCCGGTAATACGTGCCTTCCCGTAATATGGAGCCATTTCAAAAAAGGATTCTTGGTCCAAAACCCCTGAAACAATTTTCAACGGATCGTAAATTTGGCGACGATTCTTTGGCACAATCGATAAAAGCTCTTCCTCTCTTCTATCTGGATCATCTTTACATTCGATTTTCGGCGGCACCTGATAAATGCTCGGAGGCATATAGGACAAAAACTGTTTTACTTGATCAATCGCATCTTCTTCGTCGTCTGCCAAATTCATTATCACGCCATTTTTAACCTGAATTCGTTCATCACCAAGATCCTCCTTGGAAATCGACCTACCGGTTGCCTGCTCGACGACCTTCGGGCCCGCCACAAAGACCTGAGAAGTATTTTTCACCATGACATTGAAGTGACAAAGACAGGCCTGAACAGCTGGCAGTCCAGCCACGGAACCCAACACTGCAGAAACAACAGGTACCGTATTGAGCATTTCATCAACGCGCCCTCCACCTGTGCTGTTACCGGGCAGATAGGTCCGACCCATTTGTTCGAAGGTCTTTACACTTCCTCCAGTGGCGTCTAGCAGCCTAACAAAGGGTATTCTTGACTTAAGAGCCAAATCCTCTATGTAGCCTCGTTTATCTCCAACATTGGCATCGGCTGCGCCGCCCCTGATTGTGAAATCTCCCCCAGAAAAAGAAACCTTCCGATCATTGACTTTACATATACCAATTACGGTATTTGAAGGTTTGAGTTCTTTGAGCTCATCACCATCCCACTCGGCGGTTCCGGTTAGTGTCCCAACTTCCTGAAAAGAACCTTCGTCAGCCAACAAATCCACCCGCTCTCTAACCGTAAGTTTTCCTCTTCCGTGCTGGAAATCGATTCCTTCCTTTCCACCCATCTCTTTTGCCAGTCGCTCCTGGCGACGTAACTCGTCAACTTCATCTTGCCAACTCACAGTGACCTCTCATTATAAAATCAAGACCTACCCCATTGATTCGGTGGAAAGTCCCAACACTTTTTTATTGATTACGTTAGAGTCTATAGTTCTTAAAGGGAGACTTCGAGATGCGTGGAAGACAGGTATTCATGGAGAGTCTAATAGCTCACGGGGTAGATGCTATTTTTGGTAACCCTGGAACCACAGAAAACCCACTTCTAGACAGTCTTGTAGATTACCCAAGCATCAAGTATTACGTCGCCCTACAAGAGAGCATCGCGATGAGCGCAGCCAGTTTTTACGCTCAAGCAAAAGGAAGTGCAAGCGTCGTAAACCTGCATGTCGCACCGGGATTAGGAAATGCTATCGGGATGATGTTCGGTGCTTTGAAAGCAAACTCGCCTGTTTTAGTCACCGCGGGACAACAAGACACTAGAATGCGCTTGCGTGAACCATTGCTTTCCTACGATCTGGTCGAGATGGCCAAGCCAGTAGTCAAATGGTCTGCAGAACCCAGAACGGCCGACGAAATGGGCCCAATTCTTAGCAAGGCATTTAAAATCGCCATGACGCCACCTCGCGGACCCGTCTTTATCAGTCTCCCTGTAGACGTGATGTCGGCAGAAACTGCGGTGCTGGTTTCGACCAACCGGGGTCAACTTGTACCTCCCTCAGCAGATCTCGATCAGATTCAGGAATTGGCCGAAAGATTATCAAGGGCTAGTGCTCCAGCCATCATCGCCGGGGACGATGTCACCGTCTACGACGGGTTTGACTCTTTGACCAAGATTGCAGAAATCACCGGCGCAGCAGTTTTTCAGGAGGGAATCCGAGTTCACAATAACTTTCCTAATAATCACCCAAACTACCGGGGTCGCATGCCTTTTCATGCTTCTGCCATTCAAAACTTGTTAACACCGTTTGATCTAGTGTTGTTGGTAGGAGGACAATTTTTTGAGGAAGTATGGTTTGACGCCGAAAATATGATTCCAAAAAGCGCAGACGTACTGCAAATAGAATCTTCTGCTAAACAGTTAGAGCAAAATTTCTCCGTCTCCTATGGAATCGTGGGGCATATTGGGAAAACACTTAAACTGTTATCAGAATCGTTGACCTCAAGCGAAGCATCTAGCTCAAGAAATCAAAAGCTTTTAGGCATCAGAGAAGAGCGCGAACGCAAAGAAAATCAGAATTCAATCCCAGCAGAACCCTCTCCGATGCATCCTTCAACTGCGTCGTCGGAAGTCATCAAAGCATTGCCCACCAATGCCATAGTGGTAGACGAATCCATTACCAATTCAGGAGAGGTAGCCAACGCTCTAAATCTATCGAGACCGCATCAATTCTACGCCGGACGAGGTGGCGGGATCGGTCAAGGTGTCGCAGGCGCTATCGGAATACAGATAGCACANCCCGATAAACCAGTTGTATGTTTTTCTGGNGATGGATCAGCNATGTACTCNATCCAAGCTTTGTGGTCAGCATCACACCATANACTCCCAATTCTGTTCATTATCTGGGCTAATCGCGAATACCGAGTACTNAAGCATAATCTGGATATCTATCGTCTNAGATACGATAGTGCGTCCAATAATCCCTATCCGCATATGGATCTCGAAAGACCTGTAATCGATTTCGTTGCGATCGCCAAAGGGCACGGTGTAGATGCGGAGCGCATAGACGATCCTGAAAAAATTCAGGCCGCCGTGAAAAAAGCTTTCGAAAGTGGGTCGCCTACTCTGCTCGAAATCACAATAGCCGGCAAAAACGAGAATGAACGGAAGTCTTAATTTCGCTGAATGCCTTTAGAGTACATGGCAATCAGCTTCTGGTCAGACTCCCAGCCTGGAACCCCGTTTATACTATCTTGTCCTTTTGATCTGATTTTTTGAATCTGGTGGTCAATATTCTTGATTTCAGAGTAGTCATCGTTTTGCAGTGCAGTTCCAATCGTTTTCGCAAGCCTCCANCACGCTTCGGACATAGTTTCGTCATCACTATGTCCAATGACCAAACCACAGAANGACAGGTAGATGTATAAAATCTCAGACTTACCGAATAGATGAACCCGCTCATGACTAACCAATTTATCATGCGATAGCGTCACATCATTAAAACAGGCGATACCTTCACTCATTTCAGGAAGAAAACCTTTTTCTTTCCGCTCAAAAGACAATCCCTCCGTTTCCCGATCTACACAGAAATAAAGAGCGCCCTCGCCTCTTCCAGCCTTAACAACCAATTGTCGGGTTTGTCCTACTCCTGCAACCCAGGTTTTATAGCCATCCAGTACAAAAACACCATCAGAATTGGTCCAACTTAATCCCGGTTTTTCTCCTCTTTTGTCCTCTGACACAGCGAAGCTTGCCCAATCGTCTTTATTAACTTCTGAGAAGGTGTGACTTATTGCAGACTGATATCCAGACAAAAANACCCATGAAAAACAGTCCGAAACGATGCCTCCATTGAGAGCTCTTGACATGAGATTCTNATCCTTAGAAATGTCTTCGCGCCAAATNTCGTAAAACGCCTTTTCATCTACGATATTTCTGGATTTATATTCTTCCTTTAATTCTCGTGCTCGCACATCATCAAACATAAANATCAGCTCCCAATCACTTGCAATCTTCTTAACACCCTTGGCTCATCGCCGTGATCGTGCACCGCATAATGGAGTAAGCATCGATTATCCCACATAACTAAATCTCCGGGTCTATATCGGTGCCGGGCCTGATATTCAAGACGGACAGAGTGCTGGAACAAAAACTCCAACATCGCTCTGCTTTCCTGGCCAGACCAACCTACTATCTTCTTGGTAAATGCCCTACATGCGTAAAGTCCTTTCTGCTTGTTTTCATCATGGATTCTTACCAAAGGGTGTTCTGCACTGGGAGCCTTCTCAGATTTTTCTCCGTAAATTTGAGCCAAACTGCCGGCAGTATGAAATGNCATCAAGCCTTCCAAGATTTCCTTAAATCCTTCGGAAAGCTCTTTATAAGCTAAAATCTGATTCGCAAAAGCAGTCTCCCCTCCAAACTCAGGCGCTTCGATCGCATATAGCATAGTCAGCTTGGGCGGTTTTGCATTATAGGTCATATCTGAATGCCAATGCTGATTCACATCCACCTGTTTGCCGTGGTTTTTGAGTTCAATTAAGGTTGGATAATCTTTCATTGCCGCATACGGATGGGCAACGAGATCCCCCCAATACTCTGCGAATTTAATCTGCTCTTCAGGCGTAAGTACCTGACCAGGAAATACCAACACATGGTGCTCGCAAAACAATTCATTGAGCTGCTGAAAACTCGAGCGGTCGATATCCCGAACATCGATTCCACTCACGANAGCCCCGAGTGGTTCAGCTAACCGTTTCACGTCCATAANACTTCCCTATACANCCAAAACTCTAATTNTTGCAGTCTAGCCGAATCCTAATCAGNAAATGNATTTNAAATCATGCTCTCTNTTTGCTGGTAGTATAGCTCNACTCTATAGTGACGCTTACGACACCATGAAAGCCTACGAGTATAAAGAATTAGATGCCGTTGATCTTGNTAACCTCATCNACGATNGACAAGTAACCCCTGCTGAGCTCTTGGCCCTAGCCCAAGAATTGACCGAACTTAAAAANGAGNCTTTGAATGCGATAGTTCAAACCTTCTGGGAACTCGCTGATAAGCAACTGAACGAGTTAACCAATGGCCCCTTTGCAGGCATTCCTTTTTTGGTCAAAAATCTTAATCAGCAGGTATCTGGAACTGTAACCACCAATAGTTCAAAACTGTTTTTAAACGAGCTCTCTGATCAAGACACAACCTTAGTCTCCCGTTATAAATCCGCAGGCTTGGCAATATTTGGTAAAACTAATACTCCTGAATTCGGATTAGCGACAACAACCGAACCACAACTTCATGGCCCCACAAAAAACCCCTGGAACCTTCTTCATTCAACCGGAGGGTCCAGCGGAGGTGCTGCTGCGGCTGTTGCGAGCGGCATCGTCCCAATGGCTAATGCTTCCGATGGAGGAGGTTCAATACGAATCCCAGCCAGCTGTTGTGGACTTTTTGGACTCAAACCAACGCGAGGACGTGTCCCGATTGGGCCTTTTGCGATGGAAGGATGGGGAGGGCTCTCTACCTCACATGCGGTAACGAAAACTGTCAGAGACTCCGCCTTACTTCTCGACTGTACTCAAGGCCCCGAACCCGGCAGCCCTTATCACGCACCAAACCTCGACTCTTCATTTTTCGAAACCCATGCTATTGAACCCGGCAAATGTCGCATTGCTCTGTGCGTTGATACCTTCAATGGAGCCGCTCACGACCCTGAGGTCGTTGAAATAACAAGAAAGGCAGCGAAAATCCTTGGAGATCTTGGCCACACGATCGAGGAAACAAAATTACCGATAAACCAAGAATTGGTCCGTTCTGCCCATGGGATTATCGCCGTCTGTCATATCGGCTCAACAGTGGAAAAAATGGCAAAAAAACTTGATTTAGTAATCACCGAGGAACACCTTGAGAGGGTAACCTGGAACAATTACCTAAGTGCGCAAGAAATATCTGGACCAGACTATGCAGGCGCTGTGACAGATATTCATCAAATGGGCAGAATCGTTTCCGAATTTTTCAAAGACTTTGATCTAATTCTTTCCCCTAGTCTCGCATGTGCCCCACCAAAAATCGGAGCCCTTGATACCATGAGCGAAGACACAGACAGCTATCTGAGCTTACTGTATCAAATGATCGGGTATACATCCTTGTTTAACGACACAGGTCACCCTGCCTGCAGTTTACCGTTGGGATTAAATTCAGAAGGATTACCGATCGGTTCACAACTGGTGGCCAGCTTCGGAAATGAAAAACTGTTGTTCCAAATCGCAAGCCAAGCTGAAAGGGCTGGTTACTTTCAGCCGATCCTGCCTCTTACGGACTAGCACCGTCTCCTTAAGATGCAACGAAATAGCAGCGAACCGGATCAGACGCAGTCTTTTTTGCCGGATACTAAAAGCAATTTCTCAAGAGAGATAACGCTCGTTGTCTTCTCCTACCTTTCGAGGTGGCCTTTCTGGTAGCAAGCTATCGCCGTTTAATCGAAAACCAATAGCAGGCAACCGGGTAGCGATCTGAGCATCGCCCACTTTCAACTCACCCAGTAGCGACCTCGCTTCCGGCTGTCCTTCAGACATGACCTCTTTGAGCGTTCGTACCCTGCTAGACGGCACTCCAGCTTGATCGAGCATAACTTCCCAATCCTGGGCGGATTTAGTCAAGAATACGGCTATCAACTCCTCTCGCAGCGTTTCCTGATTTTCTGCACGAACCATCGGGCTGTTCCACCGAGGGTCGACAACCCACTCTTCGTGTCCCAGCACCCTGCAAAGATCTTTAAACTGTCGCTCATTGTTAGCGGCAAGCATAATTAGTCCGCCGTCTCGAGTTTCAAAACACCCCGACGAAGGCGCTCGACTTGCTGCCTCGTTGCCAAGCTTGGGAATCTCGACACCCGTATTGGCAGTTGTCACGACATTGTTGGCCATTAGATTAAGCGCCGTGTCCAGCATAGCAACATCAACAATTTGGTGTTTATCAGTGCGGTCGCGCTCTCTTAGTGCAGCCATAACCGCAAAGGCCGCATTCAAACCGGTCGCGTAATCGATATAAGGAGCGCCCACTTTGATCGGCCCCGATTCTTCCGGACCAGTGGTCGACATAATCCCGCTCATTGCTTGTACGACGTGGTCGTAGGCTGGCCGATGTCCGATCGGA
>PAWK01000079.1 GCA_002714195.1 Gammaproteobacteria bacterium
AGGAGATCGACTCTTTAGTGCAGGAGTTGAACCAAAGTGCCCAGTTTTGTATCAACATAGAGGCCCAAGGTGCTCATTTTCTTGATAGACAAATCATTGGAGTTGGTCTTAGCTCTGGTTGCGGTATTGCTAGCTACATACCGGTTGGGCACTGTTATGAGGGCTGTCCAAAACAAATCGACCTTGAAGTCGTTTTNGAAAAGATAGGTCCTCTCATTGAAAATGAAGCGATTAGAAAATGTGGNTACAACATGAAGTTTGTTAGTCATATGTTACAGGCTCATGAAATTAAATTACCATCCGAGACGTCGGATGTGTTGCTGGCTTCGTATGTTCTAAACTCCGTAGTAACCAGGCATGAGTTTCGTGACATAGCGAAACANTATTTAAACACAACGCTTTGTGATCTTAATGATCTCN
This sequence comes from Gammaproteobacteria bacterium, assembly GCA_002714195.1. GTDB lineage: Bacteria > Pseudomonadota > Gammaproteobacteria > Pseudomonadales > Pseudohongiellaceae > UBA9145. The sequence continues at coordinate 421 of PAWK01000079.1, forward strand.
TTGGAAAAGGTCGCAACAAGCTGACCCTTAGCCAACTATCGATTGGAGAATTCGGAGCATTCGTGAATGAAAAGACTGACTATATTCAACGATTATCTTTTTATTTAGAGGAAGAGCTAACAAACTTCCGAACGTTAGACGGAGTTTACANATATTTTGAACTGCCTTTAATCGGCGTATTAAAGCGAATGGAGCGAAATGGCATANGTTTGAATAGAGAGGCGTTGGAAAAACAAAGTGATGAATTGGAGGTAAGCCTGAATGCTCTGCAACAACGTATCTACGCGATTGCTGATGAGGAATTCAATATCGGCTCGCCCAAACAATTGCAGTCAATACTTTACGACAAGCTTAAATTGCCTATCCTCAAAAAAACACCAAAGGGTCAGCCGTCAACTGCAGAGCCAGTGCTGCAAGAGCTGGCTGAAGAATTTGAGTTGCCACAGTTTCTCTTAGACCATCGATCACTGAGCAAGCTAAAATCAACATACACTGATAAATTGCCTCTTGAAGTGCATGATTCGAGCGGAAGGATTCATTCGACTTTCCAGCAAGCAGTTACAGCCACAGGACGATTATCTTCATCGGATCCGAATTTACAAAATATACCTATCAGAACGAAAGAGGGCAGGAAGGTTCGCCAAGCATTTGTATCCACCAAAGGCTACAAGCTTTTGGCGGCGGATTATTCTCAGGTTGAATTGCGTATTATGGCTCATCTATCTCAGGANCCAGGACTGCTCTCAGCCTTCGAAAATGAGCAAGATGTTCATAGGGCAACAGCTTCAGATGTTTTCGGTGTGTCACTAGATGATGTCAAAGACGAACAGAGACGCAGTGCAAAAGCGATTAACTTTGGGCTTATTTATGGAATGAGCGCGTTTGGTCTTGCAAAACAGTTAGGCGTGAGTCGAAGCGAGGCTCAGGAATATGTGAGTCGCTACTTTGAAAAATATCCTGGTGTAAAAACATATATGGAAGAAACACAAGGTTTTGCGGACGAAAAGGGGTACGTTGAAACTATTTTTGGGAGGAGACTATATCTTCCCGACATTCGCTCCGGCAATGCAATNATCCGAAAGGCAGCACAGAGAACGGCTATCAATGCTCCTATGCAAGGTTCTGCCGCAGACATAATTAAGTTAGCAATGATAGATATAGACAGATGGTTAGAGTCCAGTGATCTCGATGCTCGCCTTGTGCTGCAGGTACATGATGAGCTCGTATTTGAAGTTCAAGACCAGGATGCGGATTTGTTGAGCGAAGGTGTCAGATTCAGAATGATGAGTGCGGCATCACTAGATGTCCCCTTGGTCGTAGATATTGGGCTTGGACAAGATTGGGATCAAGCTCATTGAAAGCAGCTAAACCCNAGTCATCCACCGTGTAATTAAATCCCTAGCTTCCNCTACTCCTNTAGTTTTANACGAAGAAAACAGCTGAACCGTAACATTGGGAAAGGGTTCNNTTTTTGCGCGCACCTTTAAAAATACATTTTGCGCAGCGCCCCTTTTCAGTTTATCGGACTTCGTTAAAAGAAGATGAAGAGGTAAATTAGACTTTACTGCCCAATCTATCATTACTAAGTCATGNTTTTTTAGTGGGTGTCGTATATCTGTTAAAAGAATTAGACCTACCAAAGGTTTTCTCAAGCTTAAGTATTTCTCCAACTCTTTTTGCCATTTATTTTTAACTTCGAGCGGCACTTTTGCAAAGCCATAACCGGGAAGATCTACCAGATAGGTCGTGGGTTCGATAGCAAAGAAATTTATTAGCTGTGTTCGTCCTGGTGTTTTACTTGTGCGCGCAAGTCCAGGTTGGGAACAAATACANTTGATTGCGCTTGATTTGCCCGCATTTGATCGCCCAGCAAACGCGACTTCAGCTTCACTATCTGCCGGACATTCAGATAAGTCGGAGGCACTTGTTAAGAATTGGGTTTGATTAAAGTTCATGTCGAGTTCTTGTCCGGTTAATAGAAAAAAGCTAAATTTTTGNCCTTGTGAACCTTGTCCAGCTTCATTAGAGTCATTCCTGAATTTAGTTTATAATAGTAATCTCGAAAAGAATCCCGTAGAAGAACTTAAACGCCGAAAGATCTAAATATTTCGGGGGGAACGTTTAACTGGTTAGACTCTCGAGTGGAAGTATTGGTGAGACATATGATGTATAAATTTTGTATTTNAACTTTTTGCANACTGTTANTTGTGCTTGAATCACCCATTCTTATGGCGCANGGCGATCCGGCAGCAGGCCAGGCTAAATCTGCGCTCTGCGCTACCTGTCATGGCGCTGATGGCAATAGTGAGTTGTCAGCTAACCCTAAGATAGCAGGGCAAAATTACAAATACATCTTCAAGCAACTTCAGGATTATAAATCNGGTGTTCGGGCTAATGCGACAATGTCGGCAATGGTAGCAGCTCTATCTGAACAGGATATGATGGACATCGCGGCCTGGTTCTCCTCTCAAGAGGTAACATTGTTAGGAGCGAATCTGGATGCATTAGAGTTGGGAGAGAAGATATATCGAGCCGGAGTAAAGGAGTTATCGGTGGCAGCATGCTCGGCTTGTCACTCGCCGACNGGGGGNGGTAACGGACCCGCGGGTTTCCCATCGTTGAGTGGCCAACATCCAGAATACACNTTGATGCAGCTGAAAGCATTTCGCGCTGGCGAGCGCCAGAACGATTCGAGTGCAATGATGCGNTCNGTGGTGGAACGNCTTACAGACGCTGAACTTTCAGCGTTGGCAAATTACGTTTCTGGGCTACATTAACTAACATTCTGGGTACAGTATTTTGCGTGAAGGATGACATCAGAAATACTGGTGTGGTAAGTTCTTAATCGATTGTTAAGTTTTTGAGAGAAAATGGAGGGCTANAGTGACTCAAATACGACTTCTTAAGAAATTTGTGCAGATTACACTGCTTTTTGTCTTTTTGCCTTACGGCATGATNAGTCACGCCCAGATTGAACGATTTATCGCAGGNACCCACTATCAGGAAATTGCCAACCCGGTTAACACTAAAGACGCCTCAAAAGTAGAAGTTATAGAGGCGTTTTGGTATGGATGCTCACACTGCTTCCGTTTTGAACCTCTGATTGCNGACTGGGAGGAAAACAAACCCGACGACGTTGATTTTGTTAGATTTCCGGCTCTATGGAATGGGTTGATGAAAGTCCATGCTCAGGTCTACTACGCCGCTGAGGCACTTGATGCGATAGATATTCTCCACGAACACATTTTTAATGCAATCAATGTTGAGCGTAATATGCTNCAAAATGAGGATCAAATCGGTGAGCTTTTTGAACAGCATGGTATAAGCCAGTCTGATTTTGATAGTGCATTTAATTCCTTCTCTGTNCGGACAAAGGTCAATCAAGCTGAAAAAAGAATGGGTGATTATGGAATTCGCTCTACGCCGAATATGATTGTTAATGGTAAATATCTTGTTGCTACCGGTGAGAACGTACGAACCCAGCAAGAAATGCTAGAAGTCGTTGATTTTCTTGTAGAAAAAGAGAGAGCCACGATCATGGGGTCTGGAGACTAGCTAACTGCGGTACAAGGTTTCAGTTATTTCCAATTCCATCTCCATCTTAAGCGGGAGGGTTAGAAAAGTAGAGCCCCTCCGTTAAAGGGCATCATCTTTATCATCCCCGTTTTTCGCAGACTTCTATTCCTAATCCAACCCCCTTTTTATGCGTAAATTGTCTTTATCTCTTGGAAGCTATTAAAACTATTTGTGAGTTAGATTCGTCCTATTGTTCAACTCTGTAAAAAATAGAGACCGCAATGCTAGATTTTGGGGTCATACGGGTAAATTAAGCGTGAGTAGACCTAAGAAATGGATAGCTCTGTAAGCCAGATTAGAGATTTATTGCCGAATTTTTTCAAAGGAAAGTCTATAAATAATGCCCAGAGGGAGTTATCAAAATCAGTAAATGCTAACTTTGTGCTATTCAATAATAGACTTCACCTTCTTGACTCTGGGGAATCTGACCAACTCAGTGACGATTTCTGTTTTGATGAATTGGCAGTTGAGAGCAAAAAATTACTAGGCCACAGGCAAGATCAAGTATCGATTCAGCTACTTCTACCTTCGGGAGACTTCCTCTCCACTCGCCATGCGCTGCCTGATCTTCCCAAAGAAAGTTTGACTTCAGCTCTAAGACTTCAAGCGGAAGAAACCTTGCCGTCACTTGAAAAGCCTGTCGCTATTGCGTTTGATTCTTCAAAGTCAGACGCTGATGAGGAAACTATAGTTTTGTGGCATGACCAGGAAAGGCTGGATAATCTGTTCACAGCTTTTAAGCAACAAGGATTATTTTTAGCTGCTATAAAGCCCCGCATTCTAGCAATTGAGTTTGAAGATGTATCAAGCGGAGTTTTGGAGCGAGATGAGTTTAATGAAACTCTTGTAATTTTTGACGATGGCAGATTAAAAGCATGGCAGCAAGTGCATAAAATTGATTTAGGTCAGGAAGAGCTTGATGAGCAATGGAGAGCCACCCTTTCTGAGTATCAAACTACTCCACTTCACGAAGTAGATAATTTTGAAAAGCTGAACCGGTTTTATGCAAATAATATTGAGAGTAACTATAGCTTTTATCCTTCGGGTGCTGTCGATGTGCGTAAAAAGATAGAAAAGGGCCGAAAAATGATCTTCGCTGCGGCTACATCAATAGCTCTTTTGTGTTTGGCAGCATCTCCGTTTCTATTGCAGTCGATTGAGTTTAGGCAAGCCGCTATGTCTTTGGAAGCGACTAGTATAATGTCGCAAGAAGCGAGGAGGGACCAATTAGCGGTGGTCAATTTTGAAACTCAGTGGGGACCGTTAAATGATTTTCCAGAACAGCACTTGAGACAAGCAATGTTTACCCTGCAAAACGTGCTGAGTCCCGAGAGGCTTTCTTCAATGGAAGTTTCAGAAGGCCTAATTAAGTTACAGGGAACGAGTTCAGACCCCCAAGCTATCCTCCAAAAACTCGAGCAAGATCCGCTCTTCACGGAGGTGCTTTTTTCAAGAGCTACAAGCAACACAAGGTATTACATTGATTTACGTTTGAGCCCCGTAAATTTTGAGGCTTACATGGTTAGATACTTTCCTGAGGATTGACTTTGATTATGCAATTTAGTCAACGAGAGAGGAACTTAGTTTACGCAGCACTAATCGTAACAGTAATCTTTTCTGGCACGATAGTTCTGCCAGCTGTTCAATCAATCTACTTGGAAAGAGAGAGAAACATAGAGCAGGTTTTATTGGACATTGAGCGAGAGCGAAGTCTTTTTGATAATTCGCTAAGTTGGAGAGAAAGACGTATTGATATAGAGGAAAGAGCTAAGCAGTTAGAGCAACAAATCTTTGACGGCGACACAATTCCGTTAGTAGAAGCGGAGTTACAAAGCCTTTTATCCAGATATGCTAGGGAGTCATCAATCATCGTTGGCTCAACCCGGCTAGCCGAGCGTTTACAGACGNAGGATTGGTTAATGATTAGCCAGGAAATGTCCTTCAGAACAGACAGCGCGAATAACGCCGTTGGGTTCTTGGAAGGTTTAAGTGATTCCGTTCCGAGATTGTACGTTAAAGACTTTTCTATAAATCGGACAAGGTCTCAATACACCGGAGATATCATCGTCGTCGGCTTTGCAAGGAGCGAGGGGTTGGTTATTGAGGAGGAAAGCCGGCGGTAGGCTTTAAAATTAGTGAACTTTTCCCCTATTACTTTGCCGGTTTTCTCCCAGTTATTGGAGCCTGATGGTATGGCTCCGGCTCAAGATTTTGAGGAGAGTGGAGAACTAATCTGTAACCAAATTCCAAGTGAAGAGTTACGAACAAAAGTTCGGTTCATAATCGGCCAGCTTGTCCGTTTTAAGTTGGGCGCGGATGAAGAGGTAAGGAGACTCAGTAAATATTGGCGGGCTGAACTTTCCCCGCAGATAGAGGGTGAGGAAGCGGAGGTTTTTGTTTCAGGATTTGAAGACGATGAAGGGCTTGCCGACCTTGCTTCTGAGGCGCCCATTATTCGGTTGGTTAATCATTTATTTGCTCGTTCGCTAGATTTAAATTCCAGCGACATTCATTTTGAGCCTAATGAGAATTACTTGGATGTGCGTTGTCGGGTAGACGGAATTATGACCAGGATAGAGCGGTTGCCTGTTCGCATTCATACAGCGGTGGCTTCTCGTTTAAAACTCATGGCAAAACTTGATATAGGTGAGAAGCGATTGCCTCAAGATGGTCGAATAAATTATCGAGTTGGAAGTAAGGACTTAGACATGCGTGTCTCAACTTTGCCAGGTGTCCATGGGGAATCAATAGTACTCAGGATTCTTGATCGATCGGATACTTCTGTAGGTTTGGTGCAGCTCGGCATGCCTAGAAATGTTCTTACCGATTATCAGAGAATTATTAATCAGCCGCATGGAATGATTCTGATTACGGGTCCAACAGGTTCGGGCAAAACTACGACTCTATATGCCACTTTGGAGAAGATAAATAGTGAGCGCCAGAAAATCATTACGGTTGAAGACCCCGTCGAATACCAGCTTGAAGGGATAACCCAAATTCAGGCAAATGCTTCTATCGGGTTAAATTTTGCGGCGGGGTTACGTTCTATTGTCCGCCAAGACCCTGATGTATTGATGGTCGGAGAAATTCGTGACCATGAGACTGCTGAAATTTCTATTGAGTCTGCGCTCACGGGCCACCTGGTTTTTTCGACTTTGCACACTAACGATGCCGCGGGTGCTGTAACTCGCCTGCAAGATATGGGAGTTGAGGGATATTTAATCAGTTCCAGCTTGCTAGCTATACAAGCACAGCGTCTAGTTAGAAGAGTTTGTACCGATTGCTCAGAATCAGTAGACATCACCCAAGATGAGGCTTCAGTACTCGGTATTCAAACCGGAGCATGTCCTAATATAAGGCGAGGGCCGGGTTGTGAGCGTTGCGGCAATACTGGGTATAAAGGTAGGGTCGGACTTTATGAGCTTTTATTGATGAGTGATGCAATTCGTCATCACATCGCTAATGATGCTGACGCAAACGTGATTAGAGATCAAGCAATTACCGAGGGTATGCAGACTCTTAGAGAGGATGCGTTAGAAAAATTAAAAGCTGGACTTACCACNCCAGAAGAAATTGTCCGGGTAACGAGGTCCGCATGAATCTGACATTTTTCAAATATCAGGCATTTGATAGCCAAGGGAAGATTCAGNTTGGCCAGGTCAANGCCGAATCTGAAAGAGAGGCGATTAGGATATTAAAGGGCAGGAAGCTGACGCCTATTAAAATTGGGAAATCCAAAAAGAGNCAAGAATCCACTCGTCGCAAAAAAATCTCTAACAGAGACCTATTAGATTTTACAAATGGCTTGTGCACACTAGTCGAAGCTAGGATACCCCTTGATAGAGCTCTTCGACTTCTCGATGGAATTACTGAGTCTTCGGCAATGAAGAATTTAGTGCTAAATTTGTTAGGTGATTTAAAAGAAGGTAAAAGTCTCGCNAATGCCATGGAAGCGCACCCCACAGTTTTCTCAAAAATGTATATAAACATTATCAGAGCAGGAGAAGAGGGCGGCATTTTGCACGAACTCTTGCCTGACCTAGCCGAGTTTTTAGAGACTAGCGCTAAGACTCGTCAAGAGATTATTTCTGCGATGATTTATCCAGTTGTATTGCTCGCAACTGGAATAATTTCTGTGCTTCTTCTTCTAGTCTTTGTTGTGCCGCAGTTCGCAGTCATGTTTGAGGACTCTGGCTCGGAGATTCCGTCTTCAGCCGCCTTCTTGCTTAATTTAAGCGGGTTCATTCAGGCTTATGGCATTTTCATGATATTAGCGGTTGCATTGGCGATCATTTTTTGGCAACGCTTAGATCACGACAGCCATAGTAAAATGCGTAAGGATGAATTCCTTTTGTCCTTGCCATTAATAGGGGCGCTTATTTTGTACAAAGAGAGCGCTATATTTGCTAGAACTTTAGGCGCTCTTTTGGGGGCAGGTATACCTTTAATTCGAGGATTGATAGTTTCGAAAGAGGTCATTCTAAATTCATTTTTAGTAAGCCAACTGGATCAGGTAGAGGANGATGTTCGTGGAGGAGCTGGCTTAGGCCTTTCTCTGGAAAAGACAGGAATTTTCCCGGTCCTTCTGCATCAACTGGTTGCGGTAGGAGAAGAGTCTGGTCGNACCTCCACTATATTGCTGAAATCAGCAGATACNTTTGACAACTTTGTGCGTAATCAGATGTCGGCTATCGTTTCNGCANTGCAGCCGGCTTTAATAATTTTTCTTGCTATAGCGGTTGGGGGCATCACGATCACAATGCTCTCGGCAGTCTTTAGCATGAATGCAGTGGATTTTTAGATTTGGAGAGTAAAGTGACAGTAGTTAGGAATGAAAACAAAGTTCCCAGTTGTGAGTTGGCTAAATTAACCTTACGCATAATAGGGCTTGTAACATTNCAGTCTTGCGCGGTTCTTGGCACGAACCCTGAACAAGTGTCCTCACCTGAAATCTATTCAGAGCCGGATCAAACAACTAGTGAATTATCGTCAAATAACTTAGAAGAGATTCCCGTAATTTCTATAGTAGACTCCGTCGNATCTCAAAGCATAATTGANGAGATAAATCGTGATGGACAATCGTTCACATACTCAGGGTTTTCGGANCCGGTACCAACACCTTTAAATGTTGATGAGCCGGATATAGTCGAATTAAATTATGAGCAGGCGGACTTAAGACTTGTCCTTGAGCAACTTGCGGATACATTGGACATATCTATACTTATCGACCCATCAATAGACAACCGAATCAGTATCAGAACCTCTCCTGAAAGGCCTTTGCAAAGAGATGACATCTGGCCATTAATTAGGTTATTAACAAGAGATGCTGGCGTCTNTCTNGAACGTGTCGGAGATGTTTACAACGCTCGCAGAATAAATTCTGAGATACCACCTGATATTGTTGGCCCTAATTCTGTAACTGATGAGGGAAGGGCGGAGGTTATGCAAGTCACACCTTTAGCTTATGTTTCTGCAGACACTGCCGTTCAGACTCTTGAGCCTTTCTTAGCGCCAGAGGGAAGTGTGAGTCAGCTTGGAGCCCGGGACTTACTGATGATTACAGCCTCAGACTTCCTNCTGCAGCGNGCAAATGAGTTACTGACGCTGATCGATGCGGATCCGTTCTCGAATCAAGGAATACACCTTTACCGGTTAAGTAATGCGAACGCTAGCGAGGTAGCTGACGAGCTAACCGAAATCCTTAGCCTAATAGAGGGCGCTAGTCCTTCTTACCAAGTACGGGGTATTGAACGTATTAACGCCTTGTTGGTTACAGCTCCTGCTGCCAGAGGCTTTGAAGAAATCACTAGATGGGTCCAAATTCTTGATGCAGATAGCCAAGAACAAGTTGAACAACTATTCATGTATAAGGTGAAAAACCTGGATGCTATCGAGTTAGCAGAAACCCTCTCTACAGTTTTTGAAGAAGATGATGATGTTTTTTCACCCCCCGATGTTGCGCGCNCAGAACCTTCAAGCATTTCNAGNNCTCTGGCCGGCGAGGCTGATCAAGCTGTATCCANAGAGACAGAGCAGTCGCCCCCAAATATTNCGGGAGGGTCGACAACCGCTGCTGTTTCGGCAAATCTGACTGTTAAAATTGTTGCTGACGAAGCAACGAACAGCCTCTTGATTCGTTCTACTGCAAGAGACTATAGACAGTTATTGACAACTATTAGTCAGTTGGATGTTGTGCCGCTGCAGGTAATGGTTAATGCTGTTATCGCGCAGATAACATTAACAGATGATACTCGTTTCGGTGTCGATTGGAGCCGAGTTGCGGGTAACACTCTNAATCCTATTTNGAGTAACACGATGACTGACTTTGCTCCTAANCTTAATGGTTTGATGTTTACGAGAAGCTTTATTGATGGCTCGGCAAGGGTTGACGCTACTCTCGAGGCGATCGCACAAAATAATGAAGTACAGTTGTTGGCTCGACCTTCGCTCACTGTAGGGAATAATCAGGAAGGGGAGATACAAATTGGCGCCGAAGTGCCTGTTGAGGCAGGAGAGTCCATAAGTGCTGGAGGCTTGTCTACGACTAATATTCAATATCGCGACACTGGTATTGGGTTATTGATAACACCTCAGATTAANGAAGATGGTGTGGTCAACTTAATAATTAACCAAACGCTTCGTTCAGTTGATAATAGTGCATCTGGCATTAACAATAACCCAGTTTTTAACAATCAAGAAATCACGACTACAGTTGTAGTGAAAAATGGAGAAAACATTGTCCTAGGAGGCCTAATTCAGACGGATACGGAGGCCCTTAACACCGGAGTGCCTTTGCTTAATCGAGTGCCGGGCTTAGGTAACTTATTTTCTTACCAGCAGGACAATCTAGAAAGAAGGGAGCTATTTATAGTTCTTAGACCAGAAATTATTGACCTAAATGATCAAGCTGGAAGCCAGTATTCAGATATTCTAGACCGTTTTGAATTAGCGTCTGGCCTTTTTGAAGAAGCAAATATCTGAGGTTAAGCTATCTCACAATTGCTGATATTTTAGTAACACACCTCTGAGGGTAAATTTATGTTACGGAAAAAACTTTATAACAATGATTTCCATTTGAGCAAAGGGTTTACCTTAATAGAAATTTTGGTAGTTATGGCAATCATCGGTATGTTGGCTGTCATGGTTGCCCCAAATATATTTAATCAACAAGCTGGAGCCCAGCGTGATGCTGCTCTATCACAGATCGCAGCCCTTGAGGCCGCTCTGGATACACATCGGCTTGACGTAGGCGAATATCCGGACTCTCTGGATGGTTTGAGAGAAAATAGTTTAAGCAGGGCTTCGTGGAACGGGCCTTATCTGCGTAGGGAAGTACCTTTAGACCCATGGGGATATGAATATGTCTATGAATCCGACGGTAGACAATTCACATTAGTCTCTTATGGTCCTGATGGAGAGCGGGGTGGTGAAGGTGATGACGCTGACGTTGGCCTCCAATAAGAGCATCTCGAAGCATCCACACTCCCGAAGCGCTGGATTCACGCTTCTTGAGATTATTTTGGTTCTTACGCTTATTGGTTTAGCAAGCATTCTCGTTTTTCCTAATGTCGGTAATTTAGAGTCTAGAACATTTAGTGCACAGGTACGCCAAGCAGTTTCGCTCCTAAATTTTGCTAAAAGAACTGCGGTTGTTCAGGGTCAGCCCGCGTCAATCGAAATTTATGCTGTACCGATTGCTGAGGCCACCGCGCCCCAATCATTGGCTGCAGTAGGCCGCTGGGAGTTTAGCTATGGGTCAATAAGATTCATAGATGACACGGATGTCGATTTCGAAGTGGAAGAGAAAATTGAAGTTGTTTTTTACCCAGAAGGGGGCAGTAGTGGAGGGACAATTTTTTTACGTTTTGAAGAAAGGGAAAGTAGAATTATGATTAATTCCTTTTCCGGAGAAGTGTCGATAGAAAATGAGAATTAAAAAGCAAAGCGGGTTTACTTTATTAGAGGTTATTGTTGCCCTTGCAATTTCTGGTTTTATTTTGGGAGGATTGTTTTCTTTGTTGGGCATAAGTAAACAACTTTCTTGGAGGTCAGAGGAACATCTTCTGTACGCCTCTCGCGTTCGCGCCGTTACTAATTTTGCGCTTTTACAGAATGAATTTAGAGAGGTGGAAGAAATTCTAAAGGATGATGTTTTTGAAATTCGTTCGTTAGAAATACTCGACGACCCTCTAAGAAAAACTGAACCAATGCAATATGCTCTTCAAAGATATCAAATTATCGATGATAGTCGAGACGAACAATTTGTTGGTAGTCGCTGGGTTCAGTTAAACCTTCCACAATAGGCTCTTAATGTGTATTTGAGTTATCGACAAAGCCAGGGTTTTACACTTATAGAGGTTGTTTTAGCACTAGGGTTAACCACTTTACTTCTAGGATTATTAAGCTCTAGCGTGTTTATCGTTGCAGGAGATTGGAATCGAAGCTCAAACTCTCTGGGCGAAAACCTAGAGGTATCGCTGGCATTATTGCAATTGGATCGTGCGCTACATGGCGCTTTCCCCCACAGTTTTACCAATGAAGAGACATTAAATAGGCAAATTTACTTTACTGGAGAAAGCGACTATCTGAGCTGGGTCTCTACGGTATCACCGCAGCGCTCACCAGGGCTCACAGTATGGGAGCTATTCGAAGATTCAGGAGAGGGTGCGTATTTAAGACTTACGCCAGCATTTAGCGATAACCCTACTCAAAGATTAGAAGAGTCAAATTCGGTGCTTCTCTTTCCTGGGTACGATCTTGAGTTTAGATATCTGTATGAAGACCTTGACCAGAATAAGACCTGGACAGATGGTTGGGAAGCCCAAGAACTCTTGGGTTTACCTCTAGCTGTATACGTCAGGCTCATTCCAAATGCCAATCAGGGTGAAGAGCTTGAAATAGTAGCTAGAATTCGGAATAACGAACATCGCAGTATTCGACCTAATGACTTGGAGCGGCTGGACCTGTAAGAGATCTAAAGTGAAACTAATCTTCAGACAAAGAGGTGCTGTACTAATAATTGTTTTATGGGCTTCAGTATTATTGACCGTACTGGTAACAGCTATGGCCAGTGCAGTGCGCTTGTCTGCTATTACGGTTTCTAATAACAGAGATGCTTCGACTGGCAGACTCGCCATACAAAGCGCTGTAAGTCATGCAGAAATGGAGCTAATTTTAGAACAGATGCCTAGGCCGATAGGAGAGCAATTAGAAGAAAGTGCGGAAGGCGAGATTAGAACTCCCGCTTTCCGCTTTAATGGTCAGAAACTGAATTTGAATTATCCAAAGGACCAAAACGTAGTCGTTCGAATCTACGATCATGCTGGTAAAATAAATATAAATCGGATCCCTCGGCGAAACATGCAGTTGCTAATCGAGAATAGATTAGGCGGTCAAGACGCTGATCCGGCTGAGGTGCAAGATTTACTCGCTGCTTGGACAGACTGGACTGACCTAAATGATTTAGAAGGCCTCAATGGAGCGGAGAATGAATACTACAGCAGCCTAGACATAGGCTATACCCCTCGAAACAACCCCGAGCTTGATACAGTTGAGGAGCTTCTTCACATTCGAGGCTTTGCAGAATTATTTGAAGGTGTGAATTTGCAAGCCGCATTCACGATTTACGGTAATGCTCGCACCGTTAATCTTAATCTGGCAACTCGAGAAGCAATGGAATTGTTGCCTGGATTAAACAGTGAACTTATAGAGAATATTATCGCTTACCGACAAATTGAAGACATAAACAATCGAGCAGAAATAGCTGAGATAGTTCAATTTGAAGAACTACAAGAACTTTCTCCATGGGTTGGAAACGCAACCTCAAATTACTACAGTATTTATGCTTATTTTAATGCACAGCGAGTTGACTCAGACGCTGTTAACCAGCCAGAGGCAGATGAGGTTAATTCTGAGATACCTTTC
>PAWK01000080.1 GCA_002714195.1 Gammaproteobacteria bacterium
ATACCTATGTTCCGATAACGGCTAAGGGGGTGTTTTCTCGCCACAGCTTTATCCTCAAATAATAATTAATTAAAAACGATAATGTGAAAAGGCACGATTCGCTTCAGCCATCCGGTGCACATCCTCGCGCTTTTTAACGGCACTTCCTCTTCCTTCTGAAGCATCTGCTATTTCTCCAGCCAATCGAAGTGCCATTGACTTTTCTCCACGTGTCCTCGCATGTTCCACTAACCAGCGCATCGCAAGAGCATTCCGACGCTCAGCCCTGACCTCAACAGGCACCTGATAAGTGGCACCACCAACACGGCGAGATTTAACCTCAACCATAGGAGCAATGGCGTCAAGTGCTTTTTCAAAAACCTCGAGAGGCTCTGAACTAGTTTTTTCCGAGACAACAGCAAGTGCCCCGTAAACGATTTTTTCGGCGATAGATTTCTTGCCGTCAACCATTACGTGATTCATGAACTTTGCTAATATTTTGCTACCGAATTTTGGATCTGGCAAAACCTCGCGTTTTGCCACCACTCGTCGTCTAGGCATAACTATGACCTCTATGTTAATTCAGGTTTATCCAGGATAACCCGATCAAGACGATCAGGCACCTGGCCTTACTCTAACTCACTGCCTCTTATGCTGAAGAGAGCTTGTAAGATACTCATTCCTTTGTGGTTTTATGTGCTTAGTTTCTTTCGCACTTGTCCTATTTCGGACGCTTTGCTCCATATTTTGAGCGACCCTGCTTGCGGTCTGACACCCCAGAAGTGTCTAAACTACCCCTAACAGTATGATACCGAACACCTGGCAAATCCTTTACCCGCCCGCCACGGATTAAAACAACTGAGTGTTCTTGCAGGTTGTGCCCTTCCCCACCTATGTAGGATGTGACCTCGTAACCATTAACTAACCTGACCCTACAAACTTTACGAAGAGCCGAATTCGGCTTCTTCGGTGTAGTCGTATAAACACGCGTGCACACTCCTCTTTTCTGAGGAGAACGCTGCAAAGCAGGCACATCACTCTTGGCGACTTTGCTCTTACGCGGCTTTCGTACTAACTGGTTAATCGTTGCCATCTTTATTCTCTTTCTCAACGCGTTTTAATTTCAACGCCACAAAACGAGGCGAGAGTTTAATAATCTCACCCCCTCTAGTCAACTCCTTTACATGCAAGAGGAATTAACCATTAAGAATTTTTCGTTTCTTCAGCCATTTCCTCGCTCAACGCCTCACTAAGCGCAGCTTCCACATCACTGACGCTAACCTCTGGTTCAGAGTCATCCGAGTATCCTGCTTTTCGGGCCTCATGATACGCAAGGCCGGTCCCGGCCGGGATTAAACGGCCTACCACAACGTTTTCTTTAAGACCCCGGAGATAGTCGCGTTTACCAGTGACAGCAGCTTCAGTTAGAACTCGCGTTGTTTCCTGGAAAGAAGCAGCTGATATAAAAGAATCCGTAGCTAAGGATGCCTTGGTAATTCCCAATAACATCCGATCAAATTTCGCGGGCAGCTTCCCTTCTTCTATTAACTTATCATTTATTTCTAATATTTGAGTAAACGTCAACTGCTCTCCCTTTATCAAACTAGAATCGCCAGAGTGAGTGATCTCTGCTTTTCGCAGCATTTGTCGGACAATCACTTCTATATGTTTATCGTTGATTCGAACACCTTGCAACCGATATACGTCCTGCACTTCGTTAACGATATATTGAGCTAGGGCTTCGACCCCCTTAAGCCTCAAGATATCATGTGGAGCCGGCGGACCTTCCGAAACAATTTCTCCTTTCTCAATGTATTCTCCTTCAAATACGGTCATCGTGCGCCATTTTGGAATTAACGTCTCATAATGATCAGAGCCATCGATCGGATTCACACCATCCTTCGGCGTAATTACGAGACGCCTTTTTCCTTTTGTCTCTTTACCAAAGCTAACTGTCCCCGAGATCTCGGCCAGAATTGCCGGCTCTTTTGGTTTTCGGGCTTCAAACAAATCCGCCACACGAGGTAGGCCACCCGTTATATCTCGTGTCTTAGATCCTTCCTGCGGGATTCGCGCTATAAAGTCACCGATATTCAATGCTGAGCCATCTTTCAATCCAATAATGGCATTAGCAGGCAGAAAATAGTGCGCTGGAACATTTGTCCCCGGCAAACAAACCTCTTTCCCTTTTTTATCAACAACATTAACAGCAGGTCTAATCTCTTTAGCTGAAGAAGCACGTTCAGCCGGATCTATCACCGATATACTCGATAGCCCTGTAATTTCATCCGTTTGCTCTCGCACAGTGATACCTTCATCCATGGCCTCAAAGGAAACCTTACCAGCAACCTCTGAGACTATCGGATGAGTATGTGGGTCCCAATTAGCGACAATTTGCCCAGCTTCAACCTTGTTTTTCTTTCCAATAGTAATTATTGCTCCGTAAGGTAGCTTATACCTCTCCCGCTCCCTTCCGTTTGTGTCGTTAACAATTAACTCACCAGATCGTGAAACTACGACCAATTCTCCTTTACTATTCTCCACAGTCTTCATGTTACTCAAGTGTATAGTTCCAGCATTCTTGACTTGAATATTATCGGTTGCAGTTGCACGCGACGCAGCGCCCCCAATATGA
This sequence comes from Gammaproteobacteria bacterium, assembly GCA_002714195.1. Lineage (GTDB taxonomy): Bacteria > Pseudomonadota > Gammaproteobacteria > Pseudomonadales > Pseudohongiellaceae > UBA9145. The sequence continues at coordinate 2,615 of PAWK01000080.1, forward strand.
AATGTGCGCATAGTCAATTGTGTTCCAGGCTCACCGATCGACTGTGCTGCGATCACACCAACAGCCTCGCCAACGTTTGCTAGATGACCACGGGCTAAGTCTCTCCCATAACAAAGACTGCAAATACCGAATCGAGTCTCACAAGTGATTGGAGAACGAACGTAAACCTGATCGACGCCGCGAGTCTCTAGAACATCTACCATTCTTTCATTAATCATGGTCCCCGCTTCCGCGATAATGTTGTTGTCCTGATCAACTACATCCGAAGCTAAAACTCTACCCAACACTCTGTCACCAAGTGGAGCAATAATATCTCCCCCCTCAATTATAGGNGACATGGTCAGACCTTGTTTCGTTCCGCANTCCGTTTCCGTTATCACCAAATCTTGTGAAATATCGACAAGACGTCGAGTTAANTAGCCAGAATTNGCTGTTTTTAGTGCTGTATCCGCNAGCCCTTTCCGAGCACCATGCGTCGACGTAAAATACTGNGATACGCTCAACCCTTCCCGAAAATTAGCGGTTATGGGGGTTTCAATAATTGAGCCATCTGGACGCGCCATTAGGCCTCTCATTCCAGCGAGTTGACGAATCTGAGCGGGAGACCCTCTGGCACCAGAATCCGCATAAACATACACAGAATTAAAAGACTCTTGTTGCTCTTTTTTACCATCTTTGTTAACTACTTCTTCACTCGATAAGCCTTCCATCATGGATTTCGCAACAATATCGTTTGCTCGTGACCAAATATCAATAACCTTGTTATATTTTTCNCCCTGCGTAACAAGACCCGAAGCAAACTGGGCTTCGATTTCCTCTACTTCNGAATTGGCTTGCCCGATTATTTTAGCTTTCTCATCGGGTATCACGAAGTCATTCACACCAATTGAAGAACCAGATCGGGTGGAATATGCGTATCCGGTGTACATCAATTGGTCAGCGAAGATGACTGTTTCTTTTAAACCAATATTTCGATAGCAAGCATTGAGAATTTGAGAAATTGCTTTCTTCGCCATTTTCTTGTTAACCATCGAGAAAGGCAAACCAGNGGGAACAATGTTATACAACAAGACTCTTCCAACTGTGGTATCGAAGATTTCACTGTTCTCCTCTAATTCACCATTTTCATTTTCCAGTTTCTCGATTACGCGGACTTTAATCTTCGCTTGCAAATGGACTTGGCCGGTATCATATGCTCGCTGGACCTCTTTCGCGTCCGCAAAGATCATACCCTCTCCTATTGCATTTATTCTCTCTCGGGTCATGTAATACAGACCCAAAACAACATCCTGTGAAGGAACGATTATTGGCTCACCATTAGCGGGAGCTAGGATGTTGTTTGTTGACATCATTAAGGTCCGAGCCTCCAGCTGAGCCTCTAGCGTCAAGGGAACATGNACCGCCATTTGNTCTCCATCAAAATCTGCATTGTATGCTGCGCAAACTAATGGATGTAGCTGAATTGCTTTTCCCTCAATTAACACTGGCTCGAAAGCCTGAATACCCAGTCGATGCAGGGTCGGAGCTCTATTCAAAAGAACTGGATGTTCACGTATCACCTCAGCGAGGATATCCCAAACTTCAGCGGTTTCCCGCTCCACCATTTTCTTTGCAGCTTTAATTGTAGTAGCTAGGCCTCGTCGCTCAAGCTTTCCAAAAATAAAGGGTTTGAATAATTCCAAAGCCATCTTTTTTGGCAATCCACATTGGTGAAGTTTAAGAGTCGGACCAACCACGATAACCGAACGGCCAGAATAATCCACTCGCTTGCCTAACAGATTTTGCCGAAATCGACCTTGCTTCCCTTTGATCATATCTGCCAGAGACTTCAAAGGCCNTTTATTTGAGCCTGTTATTGCTCTTCCTCGTCGCCCGTTATCAAGAAGTGCATCGACAGCCTCTTGCAGCATCCGTTTTTCATTTCGAACAATAATGTCGGGCGCGTTTAAATCAAGCAGTCGCTTAAGTCTGTTATTTCTGTTAATCACCCGACGATACAAATCATTTAAATCCGACGTCGCAAAACGCCCCCCGTCGAGAGGAACTAAAGGTCGCAGATCGGGAGGCAAGACTGGAAGNACATTCATTACCATCCACTCTGGCTTATTCCCAGATTCATCGAATGCTTCCAAAAGTTTTAAACGTTTNGATAACTTCTTCAATTTGGTTTCTGAATTAGTCGCTGGAATTTCTTCTCTCAACCTAGCAACTTCGGCATCNACCTCCATATCTTTCATNAGAGCCTGCACCGCCTCAGCNCCCATTTTCGCTTCGAATTCATCGCTAAACTCTTCCATAGCTTCATAGTACTGTTCATCTGTCAACAATTGGCCTTTCTCGAGAGTCGTCATGCCAGGGTCTGTTACGACGAAAGACTCAAAGTATAAAATACGTTCGATATCTCTTAAGGTCATGTCCAGCAAGAGTCCTATCCGGGATGGCAATGATTTCAAGAACCAGATATGAGCTACTGGGCTAGCGAGTTCAATATGCCCCATTCGATCACGACGGACCTTTGAAAGAGCTACCTCAACACCACATTTTTCACAGATTACACCTCTATGTTTGAGNCGTTTGTATTTCCCGCACAAACACTCATAGTCTTTTACGGGGCCAAAGATCTTTGCGCAGAANAGCCCATCTCTTTCGGGTTTAAATGTCCGATAATTTATTGTCTCCGGCTTCTTCACTTCTCCAAACGACCATGCTCTGATCATCTCCGGCGAAGCCAANCCAATTCGAATGGAATCAAACTCGTCAGACTGAGTCTGAGATTTTAACAAACCTAAAAGGTCTTTCATTCTATTTCCTCCCCTGCGAACCTATTTCTAAAATTGGCACCAGGTAAAAATAATCAATAATTCTACTTTGCGATGANCATCATTTTTATCGATNGGAATTACTTACTNGTNTCTAACTCCATATCGATTCCAAGAGACCGAATCTCTTTAACCAAAACATTAAAAGATTCTGGCATGCCAGGCTCCATTTGATGATCACCATCGACAATGTTTTTGTACATCTTAGTCCGCCCAGCGACATCATCTGATTTCACTGTTAACATTTCCTGCAAAGTATAAGCGGCCCCGTAAGCTTCAAGTGCCCATACTTCCATTTCTCCAAAGCGTTGACCACCAAACTGGGCTTTACCTCCAAGAGGTTGCTGTGTGACNAGACTGTAGGANCCAGTNGATCTCGCATGCATTTTGTCATCAACCAAATGGTTAAGTTTTAGCATGTACATNATGCCGACAGTTACCTGTCTATCAAAAGACTCACCAGTCCTTCCGTCAAAAAGGGTTACTTGACCACTTTCATCCAACTCAGCCAAATCAAGCATCTCCTTAATTTCTGATTCAGCTGCACCGTCAAAAACAGGAGTCGCCATGGGCACTCCCTGCCTGAGATTATCAGCTAACTCCAGAATTTCAGCATCTTTTAATCCCTTAATATTCTCAGGGCGCTCTCCGATCTTATTGTATATCTCTGTCAAAAGTTTTCGAACTTCGGGGACCTTCTTCTGTGCGTCAATTAAGCGACCGATACGCTCTCCCAATCCNTTTGCCGCAGCGCCGAGGTGAGTCTCAAGTATCTGTCCAACATTCATTCGCGATGGAACGCCTAGAGGGTTTAGCACAATGTCAATCGGCTCACCTTTTTCATCATAAGGCATATCCTCAACNGGCATAATCACTGAAATAACGCCTTTATTACCNTGNCGCCCCGCCATTTTGTCTCCCGGTTGAATGCGTCTTTTTATTGCCAAATAAACTTTAACAATTTTCAACACTCCTGGGGCAAGATCGTCTCCTTGAGTTAATTTGTTCTTTTTATCCTCAAAACGTTCTTCAAGCTCTGTCCTTCGCTCTTCCAATTGATCTGCAGCNAGTTTTAGTTGCTCATTCAATTTATCATTAACCATACGCAGTTTAAGCAAATCACTTTCTTCGATTTTACTCAAATAATCCGCTGTGATTTTTTGTCCTTTCTTAATTTTTGGACCACCAGCTACCACTTTCCCCACAAGTGACTTACGGAGCCTTTCGAAAGTCGCACCCTCAATAATCCGATATTCATCGTCGATATCTTTACGTATCTTATTTAACTGAGACTTTTCGATTTCTTTCGCTCTATCATCCTTNACAAGACCGTCTCTAGTGAAGACTTGAACATCAATCACGGTNCCTGTAACACTGGTAGGCACNCTCAAAGAAGTGTCTTTAACATCCGAAGCCTTCTCGCCAAAAATTGCTCTGAGTAATTTTTCTTCCGGAGTAAGTTGTGTTTCTCCTTTAGGAGTAACTTTACCAACTAGTATATCTCCGGCATCAACTTCCGCTCCGATGTAAACAATTCCTGANTCATCCAATTTACTTAGAGCACCTTCTCCAACATTAGGTATGTCAGCTGTAATTTCCTCTGAGCCAAGCTTTGTATCGCGAGCCACGCAGGTAAGTTCTTGAATGTGGATCGTAGTAAAACGATCTTCTTTAACCACACGTTCTGAAATCAAAATCGAATCTTCGAAGTTGTAACCGTTCCAAGGCATAAAGGCTATACGCATATTTTGCCCAAGCGCGAGCTCGCCCATATCTATGGAAGGGCCATCAGCCAGAATGTCGCCCCGGGCCACTTCATCGCCCTGCTTTACTAAAGGTCTTTGCGATATACATGTGTTCTGATTTGAGCGTGTATATTTNGTCAGGTTATAAATGTCTACTCCCGCCTCTCCGGCATCAGTCTCTTCATCATTAACCCTCACAATAATGCGCGCAGCATCTACAGACTCTATTGTTCCTCCTCGAAATGCCACCACACAAACGCCAGAATCACTAGCCACATTTCGTTCCATCCCTGTTCCGACTAGAGGCTTTTCAGTTTTAAGAGTAGGAACAGCCTGCCTCTGCATATTTGAACCCATCAAGGCCCGATTGGCATCATCGTGTTCTAAAAATGGAATCAATGCCGCAGCTACCGAAACCATCTGTTGCGGCGCAACATCCATATAGTCAACTTCTTCACGAGGCTTAAGGGTAGTCTCTCCTTTAAAACGGACTGTTACTAAATTTTCGACAAACCCTTTTTTCTTGTCTAACTCTGCACTCGCCTGTGCAATTACAAAGTCGCTTTCGTCGATAGCGGAAAGATAGTGGATTTCGTCAGTAACTTTATTTTTTGCAACTTTCCGATAGGGGCTTTCCAAGAAGCCATAATCATTCGTTCTTGCATACGTTGCCAAGGAATTTATTAAGCCAATATTAGGACCCTCGGGTGTCTCAATTGGACAGACTCGACCATAATGAGTAGGGTGCACGTCACGAACCTCGAAACCTGCCCTCTCTCTAGTCAAACCACCTGGCCCTAATGCTGATACCCGCCTCTTATGAGTCACTTCAGATAAAGGATTGTTTTGATCCATGAACTGCGACAACTGACTTGACCCGAAAAATTCTTTTATAGCCGCTGCTACTGGTTTTGCATTGATCATGTCCTGTGGCATCAAGCCCTCTGAATCTGCCATGCTCAATCTTTCCTTCACGGCTCGCTCGACTCTCACCAATCCAACACGAAATTGATTTTCAGCCATCTCACCTACAGACCGAATGCGGCGGTTACCAAGGTGATCGATGTCATCAACCGAACCAAATCCATTTCGTATTCCTACTAATGTTTTAAGAACATCCACAATATCAGCGCTACTGAGGACCGGCTCACCCTCAGACTCCTTTCTGCCCAAGCGTCTATTAAATTTCATACGTCCTACAGCCGACAAATCGTATCTTTCCGGGGCAAAAAACAAGTTAGAAAAGAGGTTTTCAGCAGACTCCTTGGTCGGTGGCTCACCCGGACGCATCATGCGATATATCTCTACCATTGCCTCTAATTTCGAAGTTGTAGAGTCAATTCGCAATGTATCCGAAACAAATGGCCCGCAATCAAGATCGTTCGTATAAATTGTCTCAAATTTCGCGACCGATGTTTCCAAAATTCCTTCTAAGAGCTCTGCTGTTATTTCGGTATTGCATGAAAAAATCACTTCGCCAGTTTCTTCATCGATAACGTCTTTAGCTAGTGAAGTACCTACCAAAAAGTCTTGGGAGACTTTCAACTCAGAAAGCTTAGCTGCTTCCATTAAACGAATATGACGCGATGTAATCCTGCGGCCTTCCTCAACAATAACCTTTCCCTTTTTATCCTTAATCGGAAAAGTTAACACTTCACCACGCAACCGAGAGGGAACAAGGTGAAGAGATATCTCAGCCTCGCCTTTTTTTGCCTTGATTGAGAAACTATTGTTTTCATAAAACATCGAAAGGATCTCTTCCGAACTGAAGCCCAAAGCACGCAAAAGCACTGTAGCAGGAAGTTTTCGGCGCCTATCAATGCGGACATAGACCATGTCTTTAGGATCAAACTCAAAATCCAACCAAGAACCTCGATAAGGTATCACTCTTGCCGAATAGAGTAATTTTCCAGAGCTATGGGTTTTGCCACGATCATGATCAAAAAATACTCCAGGCGAACGATGCAACTGAGATACAACGACGCGTTCAGTGCCATTGATCACAAAAGTTCCAGAATCGGTCATCAATGGGATCTCTCCCATGTAAACTTCCTGTTCTTTAATATCTTTTATTGTTTGAGAGGTTGATTCCTTATCATATAGGATCAATCTTACTTTAACTCGGAGAGACACGGAGTAGGTTGACCCTCTAAGCTGGCATTCCTTGACGTCGAACACCGGTTTTCCGAGGTCATAACTAACGTATTCAAGAATGGCTTTACCAGAGTAACTGACGATCGGAAAAACAGACTTAAAAGCAGCATGCAGTCCTTGGTCAACGCGGTTTGCAACCAAAGAATCGCTCTGTGTAAATTGTTTGTAAGAATCAATTTGTATCGACAATAAGTAGGGGATATCCATTGCGCTCGGCAGTTTCCCAAAATACTTACGGATACGTTTCTTCTCAGTATATGAATAGGCCATATCTTGTCCCTGGAGCAGTTCGCTCTCACCGAATACAGTCTGGGTTTGAAACTCACCGAAATTTCCGAATTATTTACACAATTCGCAAACCAAATTACGCGCAAATTTCAAGGGTTCCAAATTCTTTCTTCAAAATTGATATTCAAAGAAGCGCACCAAGCATATCTTGGTGCACCTCTATGTCTAACGTGTTTACTTAAGCTCAACAGAAGCGCCAGCTTCCTCAAGGGCCTTTTTCGCCTCTTCGGCCTCAGCTTTCGGAGCGGCTTCCTTCAACGTAGAAGGTGCGCCATCCACCATTTCTTTTGCCTCTTTTAAGCCAAGACCTGTAATGGTGCGAACAGCCTTGATGACATTCACTTTTTTATCACCCGCCGCTGTGAGTACTATATCGAAATCGTCTTTCTCCTCTGCTGGAGCGGCATCTCCACCCGCAGCAGCCGCGGCCGGGGCAGCAGCTACAGCCGCAGCCGCAGATACTCCAAATTTTTCCTCCATAGCCTCCACTAACTGGACTACATCCATTACTGACATATCAGCTATCGCATCCAAAACTTCTTCTTTAGATAGAGCCATGACTCTTATCTCCTAATTTAATAATTTATAAAATGGTTAATTTGCAATTAGGCTGCTTCCTTCTTTCGGTCACGCACAGCAGCAACGGCCCGCGTAATTTTAGAAGGAACTTCGTTGGCCGTGCGAGCAAGTTTCGTTACTGGCGCCAACATAACGCTCATTAACATCGATCTAGCCTGATCCATAGTTGGCAGCTTAGCCAACACATCGATCTGATTAGCATCCAACAACTCACCACCAACCGAGAGAGCCTTAATCTCAAAACTTTCATTTTCCTTAGCAAAATCCTTAAGTACTCGCGCAGCAGCGCCTGGATCCTCATTGGAAAATGCTAAGAGAGTAGGCCCTTCTAACACTTCTTTAATACAGTCAAAATCAGTATCTTCTATTGCTCTTCTAAGCAAAGTATTTCGAACAACGCGAAGGTAGACTTGATTCTCTCTAGCTGTTTTCCGAAGCTCAGTTAGTTTATCAACGTTGATCCCGCGATAATCTGCTAAAACAGCAGATAACGCAGATGCAGCAGCCTGATTGACTTCGGAAACAATTTGTTTCTTTTCCTCCAATCCTATAGCCACAATCTTAACCTCACAATTAACTACAAAAATTGTTATTCAACAATTTCATATTAAGACTCCCAAGAGAGCCAACCTTACGTAACCAATAAACTTTCATTGGTCCGCATTCGGTGATCGGAATTCGAGTGATTACTCAAATTTAGTGTCACCATCTGCGCAGGAAATTAAGAAACAGTGAAATAATCCTGCCTCCCCTGCGGTCTCTGATGGAATTGTCTGAACGACAATTACCACAAAGTCTGTAAAGCACCAGAAATCACTGGCCCCAAAAACTTAAAAACTACTTCTACTATGATGATAAAGACGATTGATCTATTTGTAGCCCTGGCCCCAAAGTTGAGGAAAGTACTACCTTTTTAATGTAAACGCCTTTAGCCGAAGCCGGTTTAGCTTTTTTCAAATCAGTTAACAAAGCCTCAAGATTCGATTTAACGGCAGCGCCATCAAACCCTACTTTCCCAATACCCCCATGAACTATTCCATTCTTATCTGTTCTGAAACGCAATTGACCAGCTTTCGCATTTTTTACAGCAGTTTCAACATCGGGAGTCACAGTTCCAACCTTAGGGTTCGGCATCAAACCCCGCGGACCTAAAACAGTTCCTAGTTTTCCAACAATTCTCATAGCATCCGGAGTCGCAATAATCACATCAAAATCTAGATTACCTGCCTGAATTGTCTCAGCGAGGTCTTCGAAACCCACCTGGTCAGCTCCAGCAGCTGAGGCTTTCTCTGCATTCTCACCCTGTGCGAAAACCGCAACTTTCACAGTTTTTCCAGAGCCCGCTGGCAAAATTGTCGAGCCTCGAACNACTTGGTCCGATTTGCGAGGGTCAACTCCAAGATTAATTGATACGTCAAAAGATTCAGAAAATTTATTAGACGCAAATTCTGAAATTAGAGAAACAGCTTCCTCTATTGGGTAATTCTTTCCTGGCTCAATTTTTTCTGCTATTTGTTTCTTTTTCTTAGATAGTTTTGCCATACTATTCTACTCCTTCAACTTCTAGACCTGCGCTTCGCGCGCTGCCGGCCAGAGTCCTTACCGCTGCATCCATATCTGCTGCCGTAAGATCAGGCATCTTTTGATTTGCAATTTCTTCCAACTGACTACGTTTTACCTTGCCAACTTTCTCAGTGTTTGGCCGTCCACTGCCTTTCTTGACACCCGCCGCCTTTCGCAACAATACTGACGCAGGCGGTGTTTTTGTGATAAATGTGAAACTGCGATCAGCATAGACCGTTATAACAACAGGAATCGGTAATCCCGCTTCCGTACCCTGAGTCTGAGCATTGAATGCCTTACAAAAATCCATTATGTTGACACCATGCTGACCTAAAGCCGGACCCACAGGTGGGCTGGGGTTAGCTTGTCCTGCTGCTACTTGTAGCTTGATGTAAGCTATGACTTTCTTTGCCATCTTCTTCNCTCCTTTGGGTACAAGCGTTCGATGTTGTTNGNTNTGCTAAGGCATCTAGTGGNCGCTCTGNTTTGAGCATCGCACAACCTTCTTCACAAAACCAATCTTCAAACTCCCCGGCGTTTTTCCTCTATAGGAAATGCGACTTTAAAAAACGAAGCAAAATAAATTTTGTCCGCATGTTTATATACTCTTTAACTCTTTTCTACTTGATCAAATTCAAGCTCGACAGGTGTCGACCTTCCAAAGATTAACACTGCTACTCGAAGGCGACTTTTTTCATAATTAACTTCTTCTACAGTACCTGTGAAATCATTAAATGGCCCATCCGTAACCCGTACCATCTCCCCAGGCTCATAAATTGTCTTATGCGTTGGTGTCTCTCCGCTATCTTCCATCCTTTGAAGAATTCTATCCGCCTCTTTATCAGTTATCGGAGCCGGCCTCTCCGCAGTACCTCCGATAAAACCCATTACTCGGGGAGTTTCTTTTACTAGATGCCATGTATCATCATTAAGTTCCATATGGACCAAAACATAGCCCGGGAAAAACTTCCGCTCGCTCTTCCTTTTTTGACCTGCTCGCATTTCGAGCACTTCTTCAGTAGGAACAAGAACCTCATCAAAATAGTCATCCATGCCAGAGAGGTTAATCCTCTCGCTCAAAGCGTCTCTCACTTTTTTTTCGTAACCCGAATAGGCATGGACTACGTACCAGCGTTTAGCCATTAATTCTCTCTATGTAATAAACGACGAAATGATTCCATTGAGCATCGAATCAAGCAGCCATAGAATTATCGCAACTATAATTATAACTATTAATACTACAATCGTAGTTTGTGTGGTTTCTTGTCGAGAAGGCCACACTACCTTTCGTATTTCCACTCTAGCTTCCAAACAGAGGTCNATGAAGGCGCCTCCTTTTTCAGTTTGCGAAGCAACCCATCCAGCAATTCCNGCAACAAGCATCAGACCTATTGTCCTAAGCAACAAAGACTCTGAAGAGAAATACGAATTTAAATAGACCCCAGTAAACACTAACGCCGCAGCCGCAATCCACTTAATCCAATCCTGATTGCGTCCTTCACTATCTATTTTTTCTGACATGAGTTAAATACTCTTCTCTGTGCTGCATTCATAGCGTAGCCAGCCTTTTTAGTGGCAGGCCAGGAGGGAATCGAACCCCCAACCTGCGGTTTTGGAGACCGCTGCTCTGCCAATTGAGCTACTGGCCTACTGGNTTCGAAACGGCNCGCATTNCGACCTTTAANCGTGNAATTTATTCCCGATGTAATACTTAAGTACACTAANAATCAAAGACAANCGAGCCACCGCACTCTTTNTNGAATGCGATGGCTCTCTTAGNATACCTCGAACTNTTACTCTATGATTTTACTNACTACNCCCGCACCTACGGTTCTTCCACCTTCTCGAATCGCAAACCTNAGACCNTCATCCATTGCTATTGGTGCGATCAGNTCTACTTCCATTTTTATGTTATCACCAGGCATCACCATCTCTACCCCNTCAGGAAGAGAAACTGCNCCCGTNACNTCAGTTGTTCGNAANTAAAATTGCGGCCGATAATTTGAGAAGAAAGGTGTATGTCGACCACCTTCATCCTTACTCAAAATATATACCTCAGCTTCAAACTTTGTATGGGGAGTGATGGTGCCGGGAGCCGCCAAAACTTGACCTCGCTCCACTTCTTCTCGCTTCGTACCCCTTAACAGTACCCCAACATTTTCTCCAGCTCGCCCCTCATCGAGCAACTTCCTNAACATCTCAACACCTGTGCAAGTCGTNGTTTCAGTAGCTTTTATACCNACAATCTCTATTTCTTCTGATACCTTAACCACACCTNGCTCGACCCGACCGGTAACCACGGTTCCTCTACCTGAGATAGAAAATACATCCTCGATTGGCATTAGGAACGGCTTCTCGATATCACGCTCTGGCTCTGGAATATATTCGTCCAAAGTTTCAACCAACTTTTGAACGGCAGGTGCTCCAATATCCGAGGTATCACCTTCTAATGCCTTTAGAGCCGAACCAATTATGATGGGTGTGTCATCGCCTGGAAACTCATATTGATCAAGTAATTCCCGGATCTCCATTTCTACAAGTTCCAATAGCTCTTCATCGTCAACCATATCCGCCTTATTCATGAATACTACGATGTATGGCACTCCGACTTATCTAGACAATAGAATATGCTCTCTTG
>PAWK01000081.1 GCA_002714195.1 Gammaproteobacteria bacterium
ATATATAGTAGGCAAACGTTATGACAGACACTATTTCAGGAACAAATCAGAGGTCTGCTAGCATTACCCCAAAAAAAGCTATCGACTCAGAAAATCGACAGTCTACAAAAGCTGTCGAAGGTGATACTCCGGTTGACATAAAATCGACGGATAGTTCCGTTGAACTTTCAGCGAAGCTGAAAGACGATATCGCCTCGGTTGGTTTTGATAGCGGCAAAGTCAGTCAAATCAAACAATCGATCGAGCAGGGTAATTATCCCCTAGACGATAGGAAAATTGCTGACAGCTTCATTCCTTTGGAAAAATTACTGTAACGCATATGTAAAATACTCCCAGAGTTTGCTGGGAATGGTTGCTAGCTTCCACTAAACTGCGACTTCAAATTAGTCGAAATAATTTTATGCCCAGGAGTTAGCCAGTGACTGCCCCGAATCTACCCTCGTTCGAATTAGAAGCTCTTCATACGCTGCTAGAACAAGAATTTGAATTCCTAACTAATCAGGACTTTAAATCGTTCGAGGAGCTCCAAAACAAGAAGCAGGAATTACTCAATTTACTGGTTGGTGAAATAAGTGGTGATGAACCAGAAATAACACCCGAAGCAATTCAAGAGTTGATTAAAGAAAACCAAGAGTTATCCAATAGATTGATAGAGTGCCAAAACCTTCAAAAGAGGAACGAAACTCTTATCAATCAAAAGCTTCATACAATTCANGAAGCCTTATCATCACTCGGCTATCAAGATATGATGAANAATAAAGACACTTACGAACATCTAAACAAGAAATCTAAATAGCCAATCTTTCAGAAGTAATATTNATTNAAGNGNTCAAAATGTCGATTAAGGCTNTTTACCACGCAGCCAATAAGCCCAAGATAGAACAATNGCAACGGACTCAAACAGCGCTTGCGGAACTTCAGATCCTATGGTTACTTTTTGAAGGTATTCCGATAACTCCTCCCCCTCTATAATTGGAACCTCGGCCTCCTTNCCAGTCTCTATAATAAGATGCGCGTAATCACCCTCTCCTTTAGCAATCAGAGTAGGCGCACCAACACCTCGATAAGTCAACGCCGCNGCTCTTTTACTGAATTTTGGCTTATTNTTCATATTGAGAGATCTAAATTNCCACTTTCTTTTAATAGCTCTTTTCTGTGTTCGTCTATCTTTCTGCCCTCACTAATCGTGCAACGTGTCAACTCTAGACCAGCTGAANGAAATAGTTTTTTAAGATGATCCAGATTCTGTCTCGCTAAATGGCTTGTGTCAGCGTTAGTGAATACAAGGTCTGCTGACAATTCTTTTTGTTGATGCAACTGAATCCTCATCCATAAATCATCTCCTTGACGCAAGGCCAATTTGACTTCAACTGCCCAACCATACTTACCTTCTTTCTTGGGATTCACACTCTGGCCATTTATGAATATTTCTGTAGGTGGGAAATCAGCAAATAACATGACAAACCTTATGCCAATTTCGTGCTGCTCTCTCTTTAAAAAATATTCAATCGCGTTCGCGTCCAAATAATCAATGAGTGTACTTAATTGCTCTGATGTTAAGTCGATTTTTGAAGTTTCCGAAATATCTTCCAAGTTTGTTAACAAAATAGATAGCGTGTTTTGCAACGTCATACCATTTGATCCGCTNGCTTGATCTTTAATGCCATAACGATAACCATTACTTTTTAATTGTTTCTTAATTAGCGACTCATCTATTTTCTTGATGGAACCAAGAAAAGGNGTAACCAAAGCTGCAGANGCNGGGTTTATNCTCCTTAGCCACTCAACTGTTGAGTTAATTTGCGCNGAGGTAAGATTCTTTACTTTTTCGAAATTTGGGTTAGACAACAAGGTCATCANCCATTTAGGTTGAAGTCCATAGCTCTTGGGAGACTCAAGTTGTCGATTAACTTGAGCTTGCTCATCCAGTTTTATGGAAGTTTGTGNNGAGCGTGTTTTATCGCGATCAATATCGACCTTTAATTCTACTNNNCTTCCCCTCCATTGCTCCAGCTGAGCACGGATCTGCTGNTGAACGTTTCCNGTAGATATTTCAACGAAGTCTCCATCNTCAGAAACAATGCCTCTAATAATCTGATCGGGTGTTAAGTTTAATTCTCTTGCTTTTACGGGCGACAGTCTTAATATTCCGAGTGTGGGCTGATCGGGCACAGGAACCCTAAGATATTTACTTATGTTCTCTGGGCCGTTCAAAATTTCATAGCCAAGCAAAAAGATTAGAAATACGTGTTTTAAGGGAAATGGACCCAGTTGTCTCTTGATTGATTAACGCTTCTCATTGTTGGCGAATTCATATCGAAAAGGAGCTCAAGAATGTCCCCTGAATCAGGCACTCTGAGTCTAACTCCTGCCAACATATAGTTCGGGTTTCTATTTCTAAAACTGTTCGGATTGGCTTGAACAAATGCATCTCGCAAGATCCTATTTCTAATTGGAGTCTCGCCAACAAGTTTCATGATAATCTCGTCAAGAGTGTCGCCCGACTGAACGATGTAGAACCCACTTTGATTTAGCGAACTTTCATCCATTACTTCCAAATAATCATCAAGGTTATAATCTCTCAACAAGATATCTAAGGCCCTGTCTATCTCTGCCGAAGCGCCCAAACTCAGCCCAGGAAAAATCGACAAGCCTAAGNAGATGTATAAACGTTTAAAAAAACTCTTCATATAATGACTCCGTTAATTAAAAAGGAACCGCACTCAGAGAATATAAATCCTGACGCGAACCTTCAANTATTCTNAGNTCTGAACTGTATTCTGATGTTTGAGTAACTTCACCAATCGCTAAATTTTCTAATTGAGTCGACGACACTGGATTCATGCCTGTCGTAAAGTCAGATTCACTCAGCAGGAAGCGATCACCAATATTAATGCCGGCAATTATTCCATGATTAAGTCTTATTCTGTCGTCTAATGTCACTGCCGTATTGTAAGTTCTCAACATTTCAACTTCACAATTAATTTCGCTGGCAGCTTGCTCTAAAATGGATTTGAAAACTTGGCTAACGACGGATAAATCCCGAGCGCTTGCTGGCGCCACATTAGACGAAAGATTTTCTTCATTCATAGCCGGAATCAGTCGCTGAAGTTCAATGAGAAAAGGTTCGCGTAAACTCACAACCTCCGCGTCTCTTTCATACCTCAGTTTAACTGATTCCTGAGCGATAATTTGTTCCATCGATCCTAAAATGCCACTTCGGACAATTGAGACAATTAATTCAAAATCAAAGGAAGAGTTACTAGTTTCCTCAAGTTTCTGATAGGGTCCTAACGCTCGCTTGAAACCATTTCTTATGAATTTCTGTATATTTCTAGACCTAGCGATCCCGCTCTTATAGAGGTTTTCAGTGGAATACCGTACGGCACTTGGATTCGAAATTTCGGCTCGAATCATGAAATTTGTATTCCTAGGGTCAGCAGAATTAGACCTTGGCGATAGTGCAGCATAGTACCTATGGTCGTCCACCTGCTCTCTATTGCTGACCGGTAGCACATAGTAATTTGCATTTTCAGCAACCGCCGAAGTAGCTGACATCTCAATTTCTGACTTAAAAGCANGCAGTGTATCGAGAAATTTCAGATCTACATCACCACTNTTNCGGAACACAATTCCACTTGTATCTATACCCATCGCTTTTCGATACTTGTGNGGGCTTATGTCTTGACAGCTTAGATTTACGTTTAGGGCTGTATCNGAGAATAAAACTTGAGCATCGTAAGGGTCANCCTCGAAGTATTGCGGCATTCTGATTCCACGCAAAGTAGCACCACTTCGATAGAATGACGATTCAACAAGCTCTCCTTCTTCATCCACATATGCGCTCGAAACTACGGAAACTCCCNTTTCGAGTGCTGCATCGACTAGTGCTTGTCTGACAAGAGGCAGCTGACTGAACGAGGCTTCTGCCGAAAACAGATATTGAACGAGCCCAAATAGGCCAACAACTATGGTTAAACTAAATTTCATAAGTTGCATCATATCATCTAGTTCGAAGAAACTAGCCTCATATATAAGAGCCTCAAATCATTTACCATCGCTCTTGGTAANCCTAACGTGACGGCGTATGTGTCATTTGATATCGGCTCAATTTTCACCAACTCNGCACCATAAATAACACCCTCGACACGAGCTCTGTAGACNTCGTCTTGTATCGTTAAATCTGAAATAGTTGTGTTGGAGTCAATATAGGTCCCGTAAACGACCTCGGCTAGTTGGCGAAACGCATCTAGTCTAGCGGCTTTTATTGCCATTAGGCGTTGTTGAGGTTCGCTACCAGAATGGGATTGAATTACGGAATACCCTGTCGCCTCAATAACACCACCTTGAGCCAAAGCACTCAAGCCTTGGTACTCGTCTTCATAGGGGATATACCAATTGCAGCCGGTTAGAACCAGTAAAAACCCGGACAAAAGTGCTAGTTTATTNATNTTTGAAAATACTTGTTTTCGATGACTGTTGATTACCATTTCTGTTTACTCTGTATTAATTCGAAGTTCGTGTGTCTTAATATCCATCCCTTCATAGCGCCAATCGACAGTTTTACCTCCTTCTTTATCACTTAAATGAGTACAGAGTAATTATTCTGGCACGCAGATTGCTTTTATTAAATCTACTGAAAGTTTGATTCTATAGAATTTTTCTTCAGAATTNTTAACTNNTTGATTTTATTGAGGTAATATGAGCGGAACATTAGTGTCAGATTTGCGACAGTCGCTAAATTTTACAGATGCAAAAGGAATAGCAATACCCATTGTTATTCTGGCAATAATGGCGATGCTGGTTATTCCTTTACCCTCAATAGCATTAGATGTTCTATTCACTTTTAATATCATGGCTGGGCTAGTTATTGTCATGATATCAATTAATGTTCACAAACCACTTGAATTCTCCTCNTTCCCATTAGTGTTACTTTTGGCAACAGTACTCAGATTAAGTTTAAATGTTGCGTCGACTCGGGTAGTTCTCATTCGAGGTCACGAAGGACCAGATGCGGCAGGAAATGTAATCGCGTCATTCGGGGAATTTGTAATAGCCGGGAATTATGTAGTTGGCTTTATCATTTTCATAATTCTGATGATAATTAACTTTATTGTCGTGACGAAAGGAGCTGGAAGAACTTCAGAGGTAATTGCCAGATTTACCTTGGACGCATTGCCAGGAAAGCAAATGGCAATTGATGCCGATCTAAATGCCGGGATAATTGATCAAGACGTCGCATTGCGNCGCAGAGAGGAAGTGGCTCAGGAGTCAGACTTCTTTGGTTCAATGGACGGTGCTTCAAAATTCGTCAGAGGAGATGCTATTGCGGGGCTTTTAATACTAGCCATCAATATAGTGGGAGGATTGGTAGTAGGGACGACACAACATGAACTAGGCTTTGAAGAAGCTGCGCAAATCTATACATTATTAACGATCGGCGATGGTTTAGTTGCACAGATTCCGTCATTGTTACTCTCACTGTCTACAGCGATTATAGTGACCAGAGTTACAACATCGGAACCAACTACCAATCAAGCTGGCACCCAGCTTGCTAATCCAAATGCGTTAAAAATCACTTCTATAATCCTATTGATACTTGGCGTAATTCCCGGCATGCCTCACTTTATGTTTCTTTTCGCTGGATTTGGACTCGCTATTTTCGCCTTCTTCACAGACAGAAAAAATGAGTTTTTATCGAATGTGAAGCTAGATCAAGCTGAAAAGGATATCGAGAAGAACGATATCGAGCTTGATTGGGAAGACATAGAGCATGTCGATCAAATAAGTCTGGAAATAGGCTACGGTTTGATTCCTCTGGTCAGCGAACAAGATGGCGGAGTTTTGCTATCAAGAGTCAGAGGTATTAGGAAAAAGTTATCGGCTGAGCTAGGTTTTTTAATCCAACCAATTCGCATACGAGACAACTTAAACCTTGAACCAATGAGCTACAATATACTGTTGAAGGGGGCTGTGCGGGGAACGGGTAAATTAGAATTAGGGCGAGATTTAGCAATAAACCCGGGCGATATTACGTCTAGTCTAGAGGGGATTCCGACTAAAGAGCCGGCCTTTGGATTAGATGCCTATTGGATAGATCATGGTCAGTCTGATGAAGCTAAGACTTTAGGATATACCATTGTAGATAATGCTACAGTGGTTGCTACACATCTGAATGCCCTGCTCCGAATTAATTCAAGTGATCTATTAGGAGACGATGAAACCAGAGAAATCTTAGATAAGGTGTCCACCCGCTCCCCAAAATTGATCGAGGATCTCGTTCCAGAAAAGCTGTCTGTCTCCACAGTAATGCAAGTACTAAAAAATATCCTATTTGAATCAATTTCTATCAGAGACATCCACACCATTTTAGGCACGCTTTTAATTGAGAGTAACAAAACACAAAACGCAGATGAGCTAACTGAATTAGTTCGCCCAAAATTAGGGCACCTAATGCTGCAAGAAATAGTAGATCTAGGAGACACTCTTAACGTGATTACGTTGGATCCTAAACTAGAACAGATGCTGATTGCTAGCATCACACAAAGTGCTAAAGTTGGAGAAGTCTTGATCGAACCTAACCTTGCGGAGGGCTTGCTTGATTCGGTAAAGAAAGAAAAAGATGAAGCAGAAAACCAAGGTCATCCCGCAGTAATTGTAGTCGCCCCCCCTATCAGACCTTGGCTGGCACGAATGATCAAACAGCGGTTCAGCGACACCACTATTCTCTCCTATACAGAGATACCAGAAGATCAAAAAATTAAAGTATTTGCTCGCATAGGAATATCTAATGAATCACATGAGGAAAATCAATAATGAAGATTGAGTTGATCAAATCTAATGGCCTTAGTAATGGTATTAAAGATATTAGCGAGCGTTTTGGACCCTCCGCATTGATATTAAGAAACATTAAGTCGGACGAGCAGGAATTCCTTTTTGTAGCTCACGACAACATAGTAGCCCGACAGAAATCAAAAAGATCAGATCTTGGGAATCGAGTTGCATCAGATGAACCTTCAAAAGCATCGAAGCAGGATATCGAAATAGTAAAGCGCGCACTGAAAGAACTGCCAAAGTCTATCAATCCTTCCATAAATGAGGAGAAGTATAATAGTCCACAACAAATGCGTATGGATGAGAAGATTCGTCAGCCAGATTCTGGAAAAACTAAGAATGTTGTAAAGGAGCACTTCCGTGACCTAATGCTGACTACGCCTACTTCCGCACACATAAAACAGTTCTTAGACAACGTGGTAGATGAGCCGAATAACCAGACTGAACTGTTATCCCAGCTAAGATCGGGAATGATGGAAAATTTACCTAATCCGATTGACATAGCGCTTGATAAAAAAATTCATGTTTTAACTGGTGGTCACGGAGTGGGAAAGACTTCGGTTGCTCTTAAGATAGCTTCACAGCTCTGCTCGGCTAGCGAGCATAAAGTGTCAATAATTTCATTTGGGGCAGACGACTCGGTGGGTTTAGCGAAATTGCAAAACTCAGCTAAATCTTTGAAGATCCCTGTAGTCGCGGTTAATGATGTTAGTGAACTCTCTAAAATTTTATACTTAAAAAAACCGGAAGACATCTACATCATAGACTTAGAAATAGCAGTAGCAAAAAAAGCTATTCCTCTAATTCGGGAGATAAACTCTAGCTCACAAATACACTTGGTAGTCCCCAGCGATGCATCTTTAGAGAGTTTTTGGAGACACTGCGAACTTGACAACTGGGAGTCAATAATATTGACTAGATTGGACTTACCTTTAGTACCCTGGACCGCGCTAGAGGGGCTCTCTAGATTTAAAATCCCTCTATCAATTGGGTCTGCAAGTAAAGACATTAACTCTGGATTGGTAAGGGTATCAAATAGTAACGTTATAAGAAGTCTGGAGGACTACGTAGCTCAACATATTAACAATGAAAACAATAAATCAATAAGGGCAAGAATTAGTGCCCTTCATTAAATCCGGGATCTACTTAATACAATGACTAATATAAGGCCCGAGAAGAAAACGAAAGTAATCGGCATCGCCAGCGGGAAGGGTGGAGTGGGTAAAACTACCCTTGCCATTAATTTAGCTTCATTCCATGCGCAGCAAGGCAAGAAAGTTTTGATATTTGATGCAGATATCGGTCTAGGAAATATCCATATTGCTCTAAGGAATAAATTGCATGGGACCCTGGTAGATGTCCTTGAAGGTACAAAGGAAATCGAAGAAATTTTGATCGAGACTAAAATTGGTATTTCCATAGTTAGTGGAGGAAGCGGTTTCGAAGAAATCTTGGCTTTAGATGAGGATAAAACGAATACCATTATACAAGCATTCGCCGCTCTTCAAGATCAGTTTGATATCATGATTGTTGATATCTCAGCCGGCGCAGACCAAAGCGTTTTGAACTTTTTATCTGCATGTCATCATCAAATAGTTATAGGAACTAGTGAGCCATCCTCAGTCGCGGACGCTTATGCATTAATCAAACTTTTAAAGATAAAAATAGGGTTGGAGGAAATAGTTTTTATTCCTAATCGAGTGAAAACACATTCTGAAGGGAAAATTCTATTTGATAAGATGAATGCAATTTCAGCAAAATTTCTTGGCTTAAGCCTGAGTTATGTGGGTTCAATTTCGGAAAGCTCTGATTACGACACCGCATGGAATCAAGGGATAGCGGCAGTTTCTATTGGACAAACCACCCCTTGCTATCATGATTTTACCGGGCTTGTCGATGAATTAGATAAATTACAAATAAGTAAGATGAACAAACAACTACAATTTTTCAACTAAAACTAACTGTATATATTTTGAATCAAGTAGATGACTATAAACAAAATCAACTAGCCGGAACACACGCATTAGTTAACAATCATATTTCGCTAGTTAATCGAATAGCAGGCTATTTAAAGGCTCGAGTTCCTCAATTTATGGAGTATGAGGATATGGTCCAAATAGGCATGCTCGGGCTTCTGTCTGCAGCAGAATCTTATGAGAGCTCATCTGGAGTTGAGTTTAAGGACTACGCGAAAAGCCGCATTAAGGGAGCAATACTTGATGAAGTAAGAAAATTAAGTGATATCTCGAGATTAGCCATAAAGAATAGTCAGCAGCACGATAAAATTAAACATGAATTGGAGAATGAGCTAGGTTTTACACCCAAGAATTCACAGATCGCCGACAGACTCAGCATCACTGTGAGCGAATATGAAAGACAAAGAACCCACATAGATAGATTTAAAATTGATAAGTTGGAATCTGAAGGGGGTGACGCTTTTGATGAACTGGTTGGAGGAAAGGAAAACCCGCTATCACTGCTTGAGAACGACCAACTGCGTGAGGTCGTCACCGAGCAGATATCTAAGTTAAATGATCGAAAGAGACTCGTGCTCAACTTATATTACGTAGAAGAACTTAACTTAAAAGAAATCGGAGCTATAATAGGGGTAAAAGAGTCCAGAGTTAGTCAAATTCTCAGCTCAATAGTGAAGGAGCTCCGGGATGAAATAGCTAAAGTAGCTTAGACATGTCACTATTTAAAAAGATTTTTACAAAAAAGAGTACAGAGGAATTAAAGCAGCAGAGTCGCTTCGATTATGAAAAAGCGACCAAAAGTGTTGGTAACAGGTCATCTTTAGGTTTCAGGCTGAGATTAGCAAATAGAGCTAAAGTGAACATCGAAAAAACATTTTTAGAGGCAGTGAAGCTTACCGAAGAATATGAGTTGCTCAAGAAAAGCTATTTGGCAGGTGATGACACAATTGAAAGCCCGGAGCCACCAAGGTTGGTTGATTCTTGTCAGTTAATTTCAACGGATAATGGTGTTGTGATTAGCTTTATTCCAGAAGAGTATGCAGAGGAAATCTTTAAACTTGGATGTTCATATCAAAACTGTGTAATCGAAAGCGATAAAGCCATTAGTATCGCTCAAAGTATATTAAACAAAATTTGCTTTGAGCTCGACATTAATAAGGAAATAGATGTACTCGAATTTTTGACCACAGAGGATAATGAAGCTACTAACGGAGACGTCGAAAGTAAAATGCCGTCAAGTTAATTGATACTATTCCCTTAACTGACATGATTACCGAAAATAATTTTATTCCTGACTTCTGCTAATAACTAACAGAATGAGAACATTATGATACCAGTATTGCTTACAATCACCGTCACTATCGGAATCATTCTTATAGGCCTGCTGTTTTTTGTGCTTGGCAAACTGAATTGGTTAGAGACCGCCACCAATTCTCTACTCACTAAAATCGATCTCGCAGCCCCAAGGGAAAAGACTCAAGAGATACAGTATGATCCCTATTTCTATGGCTTAACTGGACTACCTCTCTGGAATTGCTTAATCGGCGAGGATACCACTCAAGCAACCCCGCTCGAGTTGGACGAAATTAGACCAAGGTATGGGATTGCCCTTCTAAAAGCACTCGTCAAATTCATTCAGGACGGAATAGACATAAGCAGACATCCTGATTCGGAAAATACAGTAATTGAACTTGAGAAATTAGTTTTCACCAGCCGGGGGCAGGTGGGAATCTGGCTGCCCTCCAACAGAGTTGAGAAACTCAGAAACTTCGGGTCGAAGATTCACAAGGAGCGCCAAAAAAAATCCGAAGACAAGAGCGACGGACTCAGAGTAATTGCGCCCGAGGCATTAGCAAAGGATTTTAAATCAGAGATTTGCGATATTTGTGACCTACTGCAATTACGACATGGCGATGAAATCGCCTCAGACGTATTGAAAGCATTTTTTGCAGAAAATAATGATTAAATACAAGCGAGCTCTTTAGCGATTATAATAGCGGTTGAACGTTGGCATACCGTTGGGACTAGAGCCCTCCGTACCAACGCCAGTTTGCCTGCTTTGACTGACCTCCCCGTTAATCGCCTCGTAGTACCTCTCCCTTTCCAAGGTCAATAAGGCGTCCATAACCTCCCTCAATTCAGTTAAAGATTTTGCCTCCTCACCAATCTCGCCGATCGTGTTTTCGCTCTCCTCAAGGACATCACCGAAGTCTAGTATCTGAGCATTGAAAATTGAAAACCGGTCATCCAAGCGAGCAAGATTTTCACGCAAATTTGCTGTTTGATCTGCGAGTTCTTGACTTAGCTCTTGAGAATAATTTAAAAGCTGTCCTTGAATGTCTTGTTCAGTATTGTCGTAGCTCATCTGACTCTCTTCAATTCGTAACTCCAAGACTTCGATTTGCTCTTGCAATACAGCAAGCTGGGATCTCGCTGCCTCAAAACTAACTAAACCCGCATCCATGTCAGCAATCCTAGTTGTCAATGCAGAGGTTGCAGAATCAAAAAGATCATTTTTTGAGCCAAAGTTAAATACGGCGAAAATCAGAAAACCGACAGCAACAAGTACACCAAAAAAAGACGATAAAAGGACAACAGTTGAAATTTTCTGTTGCTCTTGCTTATAGATCTTGAATTCGTTAATTGATTCGAGAAAGTTATGCTCCTGCTCGTTTAAACTAGAACCACTGTCTTCCATCGCACGAACTGTGTTTACCAACTCATCTGATAAATTCGAGAGCTTTGAATCAACCCCCTCTAATTTCATTTCCAGCGCAGACGTATCGAGTTTATTAACTTCAGATTTTGGCGACGGTTTCTCTACTTTTTCCTGACTAGTTTTTTTTACCTGCGAAGCTTTCGGGCTCACTTTTTTTGGAGAGTCTGATGTTTTTTTCTTGGACTGAACATCTTTTTTACTTCGAGCCCTAACTCGAACTCCTGGCGATAACTCAGTGGCCTTTTTACCATCTTTTTTCTTATCATCCGTGCCTAGTTTCGGCTCTACCGATCTGTCTATTTCATCCGCCATGTTTTACTTCCTCTAAGTTTATTGAGGCTGATTCTCTTCACAGCATTGCTAGCTGCGAGGTTTCACCCTGAAGCTGGTTTAAATTTATCAAACCGGCACTCACAAACAAGGCAGCCTATAATTATGCCTTCATTGTAGAACCCAATCGTCACTTCAATTCAAGAATTTAGCAAAATTTATGAGTCAAAAACCAAACCTTGAAACTATAAACTCATTTACTAATTCTTAATACTTACTGAAAAAGTAGAATTAAGTGCCGACTTCTCTATGATGACTAATGTTTTTACAGTTATGTTTTGAGGTAAGTTGTATTTCAGTGATGATAATATTCATGAGGAAACCTAGCTTAACTCAAACAACCGCNCAGTTCTCTCGCAGGGCGAGCTTCATAGTCGCCTTTGTGCTGTCTCACTTATGGCTTCTAACAGTGATCTACGCCCAGGAGAACAACTTTGAGATTTTCCCTAGACCTCCAGAACTAGAACCAGCTATTAGCTTTTGGAAGAAAGTATACACAGAGGTAGATACCGATCACGGATACCTCCATGACTCCGAGAACCTCTCGATAATTTATGCTTCACTAAATCGCAACAGTCAGGAGATCGAAACTGTTCGTCAAAGAATTAAGAATGATCTAGGCGTTTTAGCCACAGGTCAAAGATCTAATCTATCGGAGAGTCAAGAGGCAATATTAACTCTATGGCCAGAGAATGTTTCAAACCAAACACTCCATGAGGCAATAAGTAATGTAAGATTTCAAGTAGGACAGTCTAATGCCTTCCTTGAGGGGCTAGAGCGCTCTGGAGCATACCGCGACTATATTAATGATATTCTTAGCGATAAAAACATGCCTCCTCAACTAGCGCTCCTCCCGCACGTTGAATCATCCTTTAATCCAAACGCCTATTCACATGCTAATGCTGCCGGTATGTGGCAGTTTACCAGACCTACGGGCCAGCGTTTCATGCGAATAGACGACGTTATCGACGAACGCATGGACCCCTATATTTCCGCTGATGCTGCTATGGACTTGCTTAAGTATAATCATCAAGTTCTCGGGTCGTGGCCCCTTGCACTCACTGCTTACAATCAGGGCGTGGGGAGTATGTCCCGTGCTGTTAGGGAAACGGGGACGGCCTCAATCGAAGAAATTATCGAAAATTATAAAGGTCCACGCTTCGGCTTTGTTGGTCGCAACTTCTATCCGCAGTTCCTCGCGGTTAACGACATTGAAGATGACATTGACCAATATTTTGAAACTGTCCAGTATGCAATTCCCACAAATTTTACCGAAGTACGCCTTAATTCCTACATCGAAGCAAGAGGAATTGGGGAGTCTTTAAATATACCTTTAAGTGAATTAAGGGACGATAACCCGTCGTTAAGAAATGTAATTTGGCAAGGATTAAAACGCATCCCACGAGGGTTCAGGATTAAGTTGCGGACTGATCAGCTACCAGAAGGAATAGATATTATAGCTAAGATAGATAGTAGTTATAAACATTCCATGCAACTACCTGATGCATATTACGAAATACAACGTGGCGAGACTCTTCAAACCATTGCTAAAAAGTTCGAAACTACCCCCAGGCAATTAGCGTCCTTAAATGAGATTCGAAACCCTGATGACATTCAAGCTGGACAACGAATATCGATTCCTATGAAAGAGGATAATTCAAATAATCAGCCACAAACTCCAATCCTTCAGGATGATCTTTTGAACCCGGATCCAGCAAATAATTCAGAAATTAGTAAGGACTCACTAGATGAACCAGAGCAAAACTTCGAAGTTGTAGCTTCCCAGCTTCAAGAAATTGACGAAGATATGCTACTTGTTGCGGGAGCACTCTCAGAACCCCAAGACGCGCAGTCTTCGCCTTCCGCAGATCTCATAGAGTCAGACATCAGGGAGGTCTCCCAAAACCTTTTCAACCCAGCAAGCATACTGGACTCCGATCCTTCAGATTACTCAGTAGCGGTAGACAGCACAATAGTATTACAAGCTTCAGAATCTATAGGTCAGTTGGCAAATTGGTTAGAAATCCCAACCTGGGATATCAGACGCCTTAATAACATATCTTACGGAGATCGAGTTGTTATAGGGTCAAGAGTTCAAATAAATTTTGCAAGAGTATCTCGCTCCGAATTTGAGAATCGGCGCCGTGAATTTCATTCAACTTTACAACAAGATTTCTTTGAAAGGTTTACTATTAGAGGCTCAGAGGAGTACGAAATCAAACGCACAGACAACATTAATAGGTTAGCTTTAAACCGCTACTCCGCCCCCCTTTGGCTGGTGCGACAATACAACCCAGGAATCAATTTTAGTAGCGTATACGTGGGGCAAAGAGTCGTTTTCCCTCTACTAGAGTCAATAGGAAATTCAAATATCAATTGATTCCAAGGTCCATTCCTTTAGTCGTTCTCTAATACCTTCATGAGCATAGAATGCTTGGCACTTAAACCCTATTGAAATCTGAAAAAGATTAAACTACCGAACTGGACAATTGCCCATCTCGGAGCTAATGTCTTTCTATAATTAATAATGACAAAAGGTATTTAGCAGTGAAACCAATTCTGAAGATTGTACTTCCTTTAGTTGCACTAGCAGCGGTCGTCCTCTTAACACTACGAATCATAGGATTCGAACCCTGGTATATAGATCCAGCTAGTTCTGAGTTTGCTGCAAGTAACAGGACTGCCTGGCCTGGATTGTGGCTGAAAGGAGAGGTCGTAAGTCAACCAGTCACGGATTGGAATTTTATCAATCAGGTTAATCATCCAGTTACAGGTAACTCGATCATGCTGGAGACTCGAACNTGGTATGGAATTCCCCACTCGGTAACTNTTAACGCCCGGCCTCGTGGCGANAAACTTTATCTCAGCGGGAGCGAGCAAGGGGCTAGATTAGACAAGGAGTTCCCCTACTCTAAGGCCTGGTGGGCTAATATCGAGCGCGATCCCCGTATACGCATGAAAATCGATGGCAAGATTTACGAAGCGACAGTTGCCCTCGTTCAGNATCGAGATGAGGTTGCGCAACTACTCGGAAGAAGTCCCATCGGAGTTCAAATCGATGAAAATGGTCAAGAGCAAGTAACGAGCGTGAGACACTATTGGAGAGTCTTCCAAAGGAATATCCCTGAGTATGGGGATGGTTCAATGATGTAGGATATCGACGTAAAAAAAAAGGCTCCCGCGGGAGCCTTTTTTATGTAATACAACTNTCAATCAGAATCGCTTAGTGATTGATAGCCTGGCATTGATGTCCTTACCAACAGACGCCTGATGCGTGCTATGAGAATAAGGGAAATAGATCTCATCGGTCCAGTTTTCAATATTCACTCGGATCTCTAAGTCATCAGACACCGTATAATAGCCCGCTGCATCCCACCTAGTATAATCCGGCAAGTAGAGACCATCCTTATCGTTCTTTATATTCTGGTCNTCTTGGTGTGTTACACCTACACCAATACCAAAATTGTTACTGACCTGGTAGTTGGCCCANACAAACGCAGTGAACTCTGGAATTTCTCTTGGCGTACCGCCCTTACCAGTCTCACCGTCCATCTTGCTGTAACCAGCTGCGACATAAAAACTATCACTAAACTGACCCTTAAGCTCAAACTCATAGCCATCTACTTGAAGACCAACTACTTCGCTCTGCTCACCATCTATGCTGTCTCGAACCGCTTGCTCTTGTTCACTGTCGAAATACGCAGCTGAAAAGCTGAGACCAGAAGTAATGTCCCACTTAATTCCCACTTCTTGATTTTCATAGACATCCGGATCTANCCTAGCCGCATTAGCNTCAAGTTTCTTGAACTGCTCTCCAGATCTGGGAAGAAAACTCTCACTGTANCTTGCATANAGCGANATATTTTCAGAGGGCTTATAAATTAATCCACCACGTGGTGAGAATTCATCATCCTCTCGAGACTGAGAAAGTCCCGTCTTTACATCGTCTACAGTTATGTCGAATTTATCAATACGACCACCTAACATTAGAATCAGGTTGTCTGATATGTCTATCTGATCCTGAACGTAGATAGACTGAACTTCTATATCTGAAGTAGTCGATCTATTCATTTTGGTAATAAAGTCTACCCTAGTCGGATCACCTGCCGAGTTGACAGTAATATTCAGCGGATCGGACATATTGAACGTCTCTTTGTCTTTTCCGGTCGTTGTCCAGTAAGAGTCGTAACGATAATTACTGTTGTCTGTATCGACAATTTGACCACCGATTGAAAGAGTGTGTGAGAACGCGCCGGTGTCAAATTCATTCACTAAGTTCGCATCAATAAAGGTATTTTCACGCTCTGTCGGGTCTCTATAACCATCTAAGGTGACCGTATTTGCAGCGCCATCATAACCAGAGGCGTAAAGGTTCTGATACATCTTTTCGAATTCATCAACTTGGACCGTTATCTGACCCTTAGTAGAATCAGAGAACTCATGACGCAAGGTGCCCTTAAAGATATCGGCTTTTAAGGTTTGAATGTTTTCATCTTCACCGCCAAAGGTTATACCGTCCAAAGATTTAACTGGCTTTCCATTCGCACCAGTCGGAATACCTCGGTCAATGTAACGCTCATGGTTAGCGTGCTCGTAAGATAAGACAATCTCCGTTTGATCACTAAGCTCCATCTTGAAAGTTGGATTGAAGCCCACCCTGTCGCCTTCAAAGAAATCCCTGTGGTTTTCGAGAGAATCACTGTGTACATTGATTCTCAAGGCAGAATTAGCGCCAGTTTGAATATTTACGTCGCCGGCAAAATCAAAAGCGCCAAAACTATCTGCACCAATATCAAATGACCCCAACTGCTGGCCTACAATAGCCTCTTTGGTCACGCGGTTAATAACACCACCTGTTCCACCACGACCAAATAGGAGTGCGTTGGGACCTCTCAAAATCTCAACTTGTTCAACATTATAAAGGGACCGATAATACTGAACATCGTCTCTTAGGCCATCCCTGTAGAAATCTGCGGTAGATCTTACGCCCCGAAATACAACTGAGTCTCGGTGCCCCTCACCCTGAGATTGATTAACTCCGGGTGTGTATCGGACGATGTCTCCGAGTTCTCTGAATCCTCTGTCACGGATATCTTCAGAGGTTGTGATTGACACTGATTGAGGTACATCGATGATAGCCAAAGGCGGTTGCATCGAGTTCACCTGGTTCGATTGAAGCACATTGCCTGTAACTGTAATTTCCTCTACCTGGCCCAATGCATTCGAAGCAACTGCCGAAGCAGACAAAGCAAGTGCTGCGCGCACAGCTGCTCGTAATACGTTACTAGGTTGATTCATAGTATTTATCCCTTGAAAATAGTAAAAAACGTCGTCAAAACAACGAGGTGCCGTATTTTACACGCAAATGAGAATCATTTTCAACAGTTAATGCGAATGATTCCTATTTACGGGTTAATTTTCTATTCTAAGAGTTTCTATATACAATTCAGTTAGTTAGCGTATTCAAAAGTCTAAATACTAGGGGTTTTTTAAAATCAGTATTTGTCAATGAATGAAAAGATTCATTTAATGATTTTTTCTATGCTATCTATTAAACCCGAAACTTCCGGCTTATTCGCTTTTATTTCGCTTAAAGATAACCCTTCCAACTCATGAGGGAAAACTAGCCACTTATCAGTTTCATGCAGGTAATAATCTGGTTTCCTGTCAGTCCTATTCTTGGTGGGTTTAAAATAA
>PAWK01000082.1 GCA_002714195.1 Gammaproteobacteria bacterium
CAATTCAATGGTTTACCTTTGGTTTAATTGTCATATTCTCGGCGGTTTTAGCCAGCAGCAACCTCTGGACACTGATGCGCGGCAGTGATCGCACCTAAACGTTTAAAGCCACGAAAATGCATTCTTCAATAGATCAGCTATAATTTTTGATTAGCTTGAGTTTTTTATTTTTAACCTTCTGATTTTTAGTGAAAAATACATCGAACAATCGTTCAAAGTTTAGTTTATTAATGGTATATTTGAATCCTAATATTGAATAAACAATATCTAGGGGTCATAAGGAGAAGTTATTTATGCGTATGCCTTCAGCCAAATCAATTATTAGTGGAGTTGCATTATTCGTCACTCTGTCACCAGTCAATTCAGCAGTCTCGCAGACTGAGCAAGTAACGTTCCACAAAGATATAGAACCTATTCTTCAGCGAAGTTGTCAAAGCTGTCATCGCGAAGGCGGAGCTGGACCTATGCCTCTAGTTACCTACGAACAAGTCGCTCCTTTTGCTGGCTTAATCGAGTATAAAACCGGATTGCGGGACAAAGCTGGAGCTATGCCACCCTGGTATATGGAAAAGAATATAGGAATACAAAGCTATAAAGATGACCCTTCCCTTTCTGACAATGAGATAGCAGCGATATCGAATTGGGCTCGAAATGGAACACCCAAGGGCAGTGAGGCAGATGCGCCTGAAGCACTAGTATTCGACGATAGTTTGAAGTGGGGAGCGGGAGAACCTGATCTCATAGTTAAACTTAATGATGTGACAAAACTCGCTGGAACGGCTGATTGGTGGGGTGAGGTTGACTCTGTTCCAACTGGCCTGACCGAAGACCGCTATGTTAAATCAGTCGAAGTGGTAGAAGTAAATGATGTAGACAATCAAGCAGGTACTGGTCGCGATACAGTGGGTGGAAGATATATTTTTCATCACATGATTTGGGCGACTGCGCAAGTCGATGAAAATAATGAACGCGTGCCAGGTCTCTCTATTCCTTGGCCTGTTCATGAGGTTGGCAGAAACGCAGATATATTCGATGAAGATGCCGGAAGATTGCTTAAAGCAAACAGCTGGATAGTTTCAGATTCGGTTCACCTACATTCCAACGGAAAAGATACGACTGGTCATTTGGAAATAGGATTCCGGTTCCATGAAAAAGATTATCAGCCTAAATATCAGGCGTCGTTCATAGCGCTTGGAAACGGCGTTGACATAAGTATAGCGGGGAATGAAAGCAATCAAGAACTCCACGCTTATACCGTGCTCAATCAACATACCAAGGTAATAACCTTTGAACCGCACCTTCATGCTCCTGGCGAAAGAATGTGCTTAGAAGCTATTTGGGGATATACGGTAGAAACTTTATCTTGCGTGGGTTATGACCATAACTGGGTCAGGGGTTACCCTTACGCAGAAGATGCTGCCCCTCTCCTACCCAAAGGAACTATTCTCCACATAGTTGGGTATATGAATAATTCCGAAACAAACCCCAACGTTCCTGACCCTCGCAACTGGCAGGGTTCAGGCAATCGCTCTGTGACCAATATGTTTATCGACCTCGGTATTAGAGTCACCATGACAGATGAGCAGTTCCATGAGGCTATGGCAGAGCGTCGCGACGCCCTCGATTTGGGACCTAATGATCACGTAATAGGATGCCCGCTTTGCGGAGCGCCACTAGTTGCTCCAGTCCTAGATGATGAGGAAGACAGCAATGAGGTTGCTGCTAACGACTAAAGGTCAGGCATGACAAGTTCTTTTTCACTCAGTAGCAGCCTTAAAATTTCTACTCTGCTGCTGCTGAGTCTTCTATGTATATCTACTCCAGCTTATTCTCAAACCTATCGTTCTGGTCAGCATGTAGAGCCAGCCTTTGAAGGGTGGAGACCCAATCCTGACGGGTCGTTTAGCATGATGTTTGGTTACATGAACGAAAACTGGGAAGAGGAGCCAGATGCAGAAATTGGAGAGAACAACTTTTTCTCTCCCGGTGAGGCAGACCGTGGCCAGCCTACTCATTTCTTACCTCGGCGTAATCGGTTCACATTCGAAGTGACTGTACCTTCAGATTGGGGTGACCGAGAGCTAGTGTGGACGCTCAATGTAAATGGCGTTGAACGAAAAGCCTTCGCCACTCTCAGACAAGACTATCTCGTTGATAACATGGTAATCGCTTCTGAAACAGGCTCTCTCGGCGCGGGAACAAGCAGCCCTGAATCCCGGGCAAATATTCCGCCCGTGGTGACTGTGCAAGGAGATAATGTAAGGGTTGCTCGTGTCGGCGAACCTGTCGATCTTACAACGCACGTATGGGACGACGGCCTACCCAAACCAAGACGCGAATCAACCAATACTGCTGATTAGTTAGATCTTCGCATGATGAGAAGACCATCACAGGTGACTGTAGGTAAAATAAACGGATTGTTTTTGTCTTGGAACGTTTATAGGGGTAAAGGTAAAGTAACTTTTGATCCGCCACTACCCAAGCCCTGGGAAGATACAAGAACAGCCGCTAATTCACCATGGGGTGAATTATGGTTGCCACCTTCAGTACCCGAAGATGGAATATACGATGTGTCCGTAACTTTTGAATCCCCGGGGAGCTACATCTTATGGGGACGAGCGGACGACGGCGGACTCTACCATGACGCTTATATCACAGTGCATGTTGAAGAATAAATAGTCTCAATTATCGACTTCATCCCTTAACTCAATAGTAAAAGGAGGATCAAATTGCGGCGGATCCTGATTAATAATAATTTGTGTTCGAGGCGGCGGAACATAACGAATAGTTGGGTCTCCATACCTCTGCAAAAGCAGTTCTGCTTCAGCTGCCTTGACCAAAGAAGGACGCTGGGCTTCTGACCCAAACGAAAAGCTGAAACTTCCGCGAATCAATCTGTCGCTCTCTGAAAGAATTGCCCAGTCTGCGGTGTAATATACCGCAGGTGCCAAGACTGGCAACTCCCACCCATAGCTTTTTCTATCAGTGGGCGAGTAACGAAAGCTTATATCAACCCAGTCTCGCTGCTCATTACGGAGTGTCAGTTTCACGAGCCTTACTGGACTCGGGAATTCGATATTCATTCTTCTTGGAGCCACAATCAGAACCGAATCATCTGAGGGAGATGTTTTTGTTTTAGCAGCAAATCCTGTAGTATCCGCGGATTGCAAAAAACTTGGTAAAGTCAACGGCTGACCAACAACCCTTGCAGTGAAGCTGAGTAGCACGCAAAACAAAATCATTGGAACCTTGGGATACCTAGAATAAAATTTCATTGCGAATCTAAGATGGATTTCTTTATATAACCACTTCCGATAATAGCACATAGACCTATTTAATTGACCAATCAGACGTTTTGAAATTAAGAATATGCCGCGCTCTAACTTAGATTCGATACTTAAGTCGTTGCAAGAAGACAAAAACAATACGACGATATTGGGTGAGCAATGGTCCCAAGGACGCTCAGCATTCGGTGGTATATCGGCAGCTTTTGCAATGACTGCNATGAAGAAACTAGTACCAGTTGGCACCCCTCTGCGATCGTTATCGGTATCGTTTATCGCTCCGGTACCNCCTGGGCCTGTTTCGGTTAAAACTACAGTTATTAGAAAAGGAAAAAATGTAACTCAAGTNGAGGCTAGCGTAATATGCAGCAATAGCATTTGCCTNCGTGCGATGGCGGCATTTGGTAACTCTCGACAGACATACAATGTTACGTCAGAAAAAAACTTGAAACTCAAGTCACGTGGCTCAGGAATAAAGTTCGAAGACCACGNAAAACAAACGCCGACATTTCTTCAGTTCTTTGAAGGCGAGTGGGTAAATGAAGGTCTACCCTTTGCTGGGCAGTTAAGTCGCGATTTGGAATTGTGGGTACGTCACAATATAGATCTGAGTGAGTTCTCGGAAGAAAAACTAATTACAATTTGCGACATTCCTCCACCGGTTATTTTATCTCATTTTAAGAAGCCACCTATACCATCGAGTTCACTTACCTGGTCGCTTGAATTCGTCATACCTCCGGATGAGATTCCCTCAGATTGGTTCTTTTTAAAGTTTTTTGTTGATGCCGCGGCAAACGGTTACACTCAGCAGTCTGGAAGTATTTACGATGAGAAAGGTCGATTATGTGCCCTATCCAGACAATGCATGGTCTATTTTTCGTAAACTAGTAATAATATTTGTTAANATTTAATTAATTAAGCCAGTGTTCATTAATATGAATAAATATAGTTCCCTAGTTTTTCTGCTTGGTTTTTTCTTCGCATNGAATAACATCTTGTTAGCGCAACATTCCCATGGGATCTTAACTCCAGGCGTAACCTTTCCCNAAGACGATTCCGTTCTAATTGACCCGCCAAAAATGATAACCATGAGCTTTCGTGTTGATGTAAGGCTACTTAAACTAGCCCTCTATACATCCGATGAGGAGTGGATAGATATTGCTTTCAAGTATGATCCCAGCCGTAGGAATAATAATTTTGTGCTACCNATTCCGGTNAAATTNCCTGCATCCGAATACTACATAGCNAGGTGGTCAGTTACGGATGACATACGAGGCTTAGTAAATGGAGAATTCAGATTTTCTTTTGGAGATGATGCAATTCCGCCGTCAGAAACCATAGCCACACAGATTACCGATAGGGAAGAAAATTTACCCTCAACGGGTGCCTATAGAAGAGAGACTCTACAATAACCTAGTGATTGTTAATTTTATTTAAACTTAAAACCTTGCCCTTCTAAGAAGGCCTTCATGTGCGGCCTCGATTTTTCAGATAGCAATGTTGCAACCTGTTCAGTCCAACTAATTCCGTGACCTCCTCCTGTTCTGGTTCGATAATAGTCTCGGATCTTTTCATCGTANTCTCGNATTTTCGCTTGATCGTTTTCCTCATTGTAAACTTCATCTTTTAAGATGACAGAAAGNGGCAATCTCGGCTTTATTTCAGGATTCTGATCCGGATATCCTAAACATAAGCCGAAAACCGGATACACCCCTACAGGAAGCTTAAGGAGTGTAGAGACATCTTTGGGATTATTTCTAATACCACCTATGTAGCAAATCCCTAAACCAACAGATTCAGCAGCTGTTACTAAGCTTTGTGCCATAAGAGCAACATCCACTGTCGCAATTATAAAATGCTCGGTATAGTCNCCCTCAAAGGGTTTATCATATTCTCGGCAGTAGTTGCCCGCTCTTTTTAGATCCGCACAAAAAATCATAAACTCAGCAGCCGTTTCAACATAGGGTTGATTTCCCGCCAATTTAGCTAGAGATTCCCTCGCGTTCTTATTTGTAACTCGNATTATCGTCGAACCCTGCAAAAAACTGGAGGTTGCTGCCGACTGCCCTGCTAAAAATATTTCGCTTAGAACTTCTGGATCAATCGTCTTGTCCGTGAATTTTCGAATACTACGATGGGATTTCAGTAAATCTATTACTGAGCTCATATTCATTTTCCTTAGGTTGATATCATTTGCCGAGACTATCTAAAAAATTTGGTACAACGTCATTCGCTAAATTAGATGCTGCATTAAATAGAAGCACCATCCCAATGTTNCGCTCAGGGACAAATGCCATTTCGCTTCTGAACCCTCTGACACCGCCACCATGATGCACAACACGTAAGCCACCATAATCAAGAACACGCCAACCTAAACCATAATGCGCATTATCTAAATTCGGCCAGCGGTTAAAATAATTACCATGCGGAGTTGGTATGACTGGTTCTTGAACCGATGCTAGGAATTGGGGAGACATAATTTCCGGGAATGCTCCTAAGTTAGCTCTAACCCAAATAGCCATATCAAGAATACTCGCATTGATGCCAGAAGCGGGTGCCACAGAATAGTATGCGGGATTAGTTGTGGTAGATCTCCACCCTCCCCTCACCAAACGATGCGGAGCTGTAACATTAGAAGCGCTATCAAATGCGTCTAATCCGACAGAGGCTGTCGTCATACCCAGCGGTTTAAATATTTCTTCCTCAATAAACTTTTTGTAAGTTTCTCCTGTACTTCTCTGAACAATATCTCCGATTAAAGAAAAAACTACATTCTGGTAGCCATAACACTTCCCTGGCGCACATACGGTAGGAATTTCATGAAATTTCTGCTTTATTTTCTCATAAACAACGCCATCGTCTAGCATGTTAGAATAAGAATGAGGCATGAGTCCTGTAGACTGGCTTACTANATGNTTAAACGTTATGTTTCTCGACGATGTTCTATTGCCCAAACTCAANGATGGAAAAATATCAATTAACTTTGCATCCCAAGAAATCAGATCACGATCTACAATCATAGCAGCCGAGGTGCCAGCAAACGTCTTAGACATGGACGCAATTCTGAATACTGATTCCGGTCCTACGAGTTCCGATTGTTTATTATTTCGCAAGCCCCATGTTTGGAGGTATATTATTTCTTCACGAGAGACGATAGCCAAAGCAGCGCCNGGGATCTTTTTCTCGTCAGAAGCCCGCTTCAACCAGTAAACGAATTCACCGTAATCTGGCTCTAGGTCTGTTGACAATGTGCTATCGTCACTCAACGAGGGCTGCACTGTGAAGCTAAGAATTAATAGAGCAAAGAAGAGCTTTGAACAACTAAAATGCTGCAAGGAGAATCTGTACCTAGATTTAGTGTCGCTCATAGTTATAATTCTTGATTTTCTCAACTCAGTCGGTGAAGAGTCGGCAACAAATGAGTTAAAGCCTAAGGTTTTTATCCGAACTCTAACTATTCAAATTCTTTTGTAACTCGTCAACAACTATTTCGGCCGAAAATGAAGTCTTTTTAGTGTAGTGNCTATATGAAACAAGTAAAACAACTAACGAATCCTAATGTTCTGGAGGCCCCACAACCGTGGATAAATATGTAGTAACAATAAGAATCAGTGCCGCTACAAAAATTTCTATTTTTACCGAATTCCGAAATTGTCTGACCCCTTTCCGAGAGGCAATCTTGGGAGTCAATATAACTCGATTGATGGCAGCAATACCCAAAATAACGATTACTAAAGATAATTTAACTAAAACTACCACACCGTAACCAGTAGAAAATATTTCGTTAATGGAGTCAAATAAATCCAATAACATTAATCCGCCAGCGATAATTAGCAAAGACACCATAAGCACAGCTCTATCTCCAAAAACCTTGACGCGGCTTTGAATAAAACCGATGTCCTTTGAAAAGGATAAGAGGCACAGTGGATAGAGAGAGCCAATCCATGCAGAAAAGGCGGAATAATGAAGCACGATAGCTAGTTTTGAGATGGTACTTAGGGCGGATATATGCCCTGAAAATCGAAAACTAAAGATCAGCAGAAGAAAAGCGATGAGGCTGCCAGAGTTGAAAAATTGCAACGAATCTTGATTAGATTGGCTAGTGCCTCCTTCGATTTTCATGCGAAACACTACTGCGAAGACAAATGCCAAAACAAAACCAGATAATTGAAAGAACGTGGTATCGCCTATCGGGGACTCTAAATAGATTTTAGTCATTCCCCAGTCAAACATGCCAACCAAACCGTTGTCGACAACCATCCCAACCTGGACAAGAAACCGCAGTAATGCGCCCTGAAAGCCTAAAAAAGTTCCAGCTGCCAAATAAGTTAGGATCTCATAACTTAGTTGCCTAGACTCATTTTTGAAGAGCCACAAACAAATAAGGGATCCCAATAAACTAGCTGCCCCAAGGTAGGTGAGAAGCTTACAAACCAGGTCCAACAGCTCCCAGCCGGATGGGACCATCAACATCCTGATAACAACCTATTAAAAGCTATTAGTGCCGGAACTTTCAGTTNTAGTCTCTCAATCAGAGGCTGCGGCTGGATCTACCACAAAACTAAAAGAATTTGTAACAGTGTGTCCATCAGAGCCAATTGCAGCCCAGTTGACAGTAAACTCTCCTGGATGCATCCCCGGCGTTTCAACTTTGTAAATACTTGCGACTTCACCAGCTGGCTCAAAATTTGTAGGCATTTCATGTCCCACGCCCATTAATTCGAGCTTAACGAGCTGAACTTCTGCGTTGAAAACCAAATCTAAATTTGATGGTATAGTCGAGATAGTTGCACCATCTCCCGGAGTGGATTCCTTCAGTGCGGTGTGCGCTTGAACCAATACAGGAAACGCTATCGCCATGCAGAGAAACGCCTTGATCATGACCTTTAGTAAATTCATATGTATGCCTCAATTTGAAGAAATTATCATGTCATTATCTCAGCTTTCTTGGTATTCGTACTGCAGCTGCGACAATCAGTCGCACTAGCTAGATTTTCGACTCCAAACCCTTGTCTGAGGAGAGAGATTCACCTCATCGATTACTGTTCCTGGGCGAGCCTCTAAAATTGTCAGTAAAACTTCTGCAACATCTTCTGGATTAATTGCATTATCCTGCGCTGATCCCGGCTCAAAATTTAAATCATCAAAAAAAGGGGTTCTGACTGCTCCAGGATTCAAGATAGAAACTCTAACTGAAGTTTTGGCACACTCTTCTCTTAGTGATTGTGCAAAACCACGCACCGCAAATTTACTGGCACAGTAAATACTCCCATAGCGCCCGCCCGAAATCGATGATTCTGATCCCATGAAGATGATATCAGCTAGTCTGTTTTGCCGTTTTAAGATTGGAAGAAAAACCTTGGTTGCAATAGCATAACTCAAGAAGTTAGTTTCCATTACCAACTTCATGTCTGAGACAGAAAGTTGCTCTAAGGAGCCAAATTTGCCTATGCCTGCACTATGTACTAATGCTCTTATCGGCGCATCAATTTCAGAGATGATTCTATGGAGTTCGGCTGGCAATGAATCCAATTTTGACAGATCTAATTTCTCCAGCTTAAAATTCTCAGATTTGATAGTGTCAATCTCGGAAGTCTTTGATATCCCGGTTACAGAATATCCGTTCTTTAGCAGAGCCTTTGTCATCGCCAAACCGATTCCTGAGGAAGCTCCAGTAAGCACTACCATTCCATCTTCACTCGTTTTCATCTCCAAAGCCTCTAGAAAGTTATTAATCATCCGCAAAAATAGTATTTTTCATGACTTACGTAAGTCTGCAATAAATCTTCAAGCTTTTGGAGCGAATTACTGCCTGTATCTTTAAGCAAAATCATGCCGTTTTCCTCTTTATTTTCGCGGGAAAATAACTCCTCATCGGGATAAAGTTTCACTGCGTTCTTAAAATAAGTTTTAGGCATCCGAAACTCTCCGAGACTTACGGAATGTAATTGATTAGCATCTAAAGAATGAAAGACCTGCTCAAACAAGGTTTTATAATTGTCTACAAGCTCATTTTCAAAGATTACTGGTTCAAAGCGAATCGCTATTTTCCAACCCTTCTCCTGAAGTTTATTTAATACTTGGATACGCTTTTTTGTTGAAGGCACCTTATGTTCAAAGCGTAATGCTGAATTTTCCGGTGAAAAACTCATGGCAATTATGCAGTTTGGGATGGGAGGTCGCTCCAAGAACACTCGAACTTGTGTGCTTTTAGTCCTAATTTCTAAAATACCGGAAGGGTTCTCCTCAAACACTTTTAGAAAGTAGTCACAAAAGTAACTTACAGGCTCAAGTGCTAAACTATCGCAGTCGTATCCACTATAGTAAATTGAACCTCCATCACATGAGCGAATATTCTCTTCAATTTGCGATCTAAAATCATCATAATTGACAAAAAGCACATAGTTAGCTGAACGATACATTCCCTGAAGAAAACAATATCGGCAGTCATAAATGCAGTTCAGCATGTGAGAAAAGTAAAAGCTTTGACCTCCTTCAAAGCCATAACCAGAAGGTGCTGGAAGGACCAGGTTTCCATATTTCTTCGCAAGAATTAATGCGGGAGCTTCCTTCTGTACTCTAAAATTTTGGTTGGTTCTGTTAAAAACTTCTCCATAGCGTCCGCATATTATCTTAGGCACGTGATTGAATGATTCAACGATTTCCCTCACCCGGTCCCAGTCTCTAATTTCTTCTTCAATGTATATGGCAGAAAACAATTATTGAACCCGCCTTGTTAACTCATCGGATAACTTTTGTAGCAGTTGATCTGCCGGCGCTATATTGCAATGTAGAATAAGACTCAGTTCCTCTTTTCTTCCCATAGCATAGAACTGCTGACAAATTTTTCTGAATTGATTGCGCTGATAAACAGAAAAGTGAATTGATTTAACCATATTAAGACAATTGTGTTCCAAGACTAATGCTTGATTCAATAAAGCCAGCCTTGATTTTAATTCACAAACAACTAGATCAATAAAAGTAAGTGTTCTGAGCATAAGATCATCAACAAGATCTTTTGTTATATCATCCATCGAGTTAGCCTTATTATCCGAGATTACCTTTATGACATATATCAGTTCTAGCTCGGAGCATAGGACCGCGGCTTTAAAGAAACCTGAAGCTTCCATATCATAAGCCGCATCCTCAGCATATAATTTTTCTGGTCTATCTACGGTTATTAAACCTTTTGTATTTTTCGTCCCCGCGCTCATTGAAGGGTAATANACTTCTCCAGTTTTTTTACTCAAGATTTTATTGGCCAGAAAACAAAACCCTAAATNGAGTGTTTTATGACCAGCTATTCCAACATTAATCCAACCTTCTTTAAAATTAGGCGTGCNATCTATGANTTCAGANAGATACCTTACAGCTTCGCTTGCATTTGAGCTTCCTTGACCACAGATAACTAGTCGAATTCCATTATCATTGCGAAAGACTCGGTAAGGTTTTTGGATGAATTCTTCCAAGCTAAAGTGCCTAATTAAAGGGTAAGCCTCCAATTTATGAGCGACCACAAAATTGATGGTAAAGNTAGGTTTAGACCTCATATGAACCGCGCCGATATTTATTGATCAAACCCTGATATTCNCTCGCTATTTCAATATTCCCTCGCTTTTTTGAGCCACCTATTAGCACAGAGCACTTATTTACTAATGTATCAGTCGCGTTTTGCTTCTGGGATTCACTTAAAATTCCGCATTGCAGGATTTTATCTAAGGCCACAACTCGAAATCGATCCATACCCCAAAATTTTTTAGATAACTGATCATCATGACCACCAAATTTNTTAAGCAAAAGTTCATCAATATAAAGCACCGGATATGTAGCGCAAATCCTCAGCCAGANATCATAGTCCTCACAAGCNGGAAGAGTCTCATCTTCCGATNNNCAAGCTCNAATTCGTCGAACAAATCTCTGTGGATAATAGCAGCGGATGGGGAAATAACGCAGAGCGGCAAACATTTTTCGAAAATATACCCCCCATATTTTTTATGCTTAACTTTCGGATTGACCCTTATACCATTGCGTATCCAAATCTCA
Source organism: Gammaproteobacteria bacterium (assembly GCA_002714195.1). Lineage (GTDB taxonomy): Bacteria > Pseudomonadota > Gammaproteobacteria > Pseudomonadales > Pseudohongiellaceae > UBA9145. The sequence continues at coordinate 11,328 of PAWK01000082.1, forward strand.
TCACAATGGATAATTTTATAATTTTGCTCATTTGAGAGGTAGGCAACTTGCCTCTCTAACTTTTCAGAAAGCCACTCATCATCAGAGTCTAAAAAGGCAATCCACTCGCTTTTCGCTTCTTCTATCCCAAGATTTCTAGCAGCACTAACACCCTTATTTTCGGTTTTTAGATAAGAAACGGTGGGGTACTTAGCAGCAATCAAGTTTTCAGTATTGTCAGTTGAACCATCATCAACCACAATAATTTCAGAAGGCAAAAGCGTTTGGCGCAATACAGAATCGATCGCTCGAAAGACGATCGACCCTCTGTTGAAAGTGGGAATGACTACTGAGATGGTTGGTCTCAAAAACAACCCCTTCAAAGCCAATATTTGATAATAAAAAAATGGGAACATACGTTCCCATTAAGAAAAAAGAGCGCCAAACTTATGTATATTTCGCAAGCTCTTTCCTTGCTATAACCCGTCGATGAACTTCATCCGGCCCATCGGCTAATCTCAATGTACGTTGACTTGTCCAAAGAGCTGCAAGCGGAAAATCTTGTGATACGCCAGCCGCGCCGTGCATCTGAATTGCTCTGTCAATTACTTTAAGTGCCATATTGGGCACCGCTACTTTAATTTGAGATATAGCGTCCCTAGCCGCTTTGTTTCCTATTCTATCCATCAGCCACGCCGCCTTTAAAGTTAACAAACGGCACATTTCTATTTCTATACGACTATCTGCAATTACATCATAATTACCACCAAGCTCCGCCAAGGGCTTGCCAAAAGCTTCTCGACTTACGGCTCTTTGACACATTAGGTCTAACGCTTTTTCTGCCGCGCCAATCGAACGCATACAGTGATGGATTCGTCCTGGTCCTAAGCGTCCTTGAGAAATTTCAAATCCTCTCCCACGACCAAGAATGATATTACTCTCTGGCACTCGCACATTATGAAATTTAATATGCATGTGCCCGTGAGGAGCATCATCCTTGCCAAATACAGTCATTGGCCGGACGACTTCAACACCTTCTGTCTCCATAGGAACAAGAATTTGTGATTGTCTGGTATGCTTAGGTGCATCCGGGTCAGTTACAACCATTACAATCATTATCTTGCAACGGGCGTCTCCTGCACCTGAGATATAGAATTTCTCTCCACTAATAACCCATTCATCTCCGTCTAGCACGGCTCTTGTAGAAATGTTCGTGGCATCAGACGATGCCACCGAGGGTTCGGTCATTGCAAACGCTGATCTAATTTCCCCCGCCAGTAATGGCTCGAGCCATAGCTTCTTGTGCTCTTCCGAACCATATCTCTCTAACACTTCCATATTGCCTGTATCTGGCGCACTGCAGTTAAAAGACTCAGAAGCTAATCGACTGCGACCCATGATCTCAGCCAAGTGAGCATACTCAAGATTTGAGATACCAGCCCCTCCCTGACTTT
>PAWK01000083.1 GCA_002714195.1 Gammaproteobacteria bacterium
AAGAAGAAGCTTTTCAAACCATTAAAAAGTTCCTCTCTTATCTGCCTCAAAACGTTTGGAAAATACCTCCAGTCATTCCCTGTGATGATCCTCCCGATAGACGAGACGAGTCCCTTCTTTCTGTTATACCTAGGGACCGCAGGCAAATGTATCAGGTACGCGAAATCATTGAGTCCGTGACCGATGCAGAATCCTTCTTTGAAATTAATGCAGGTTACGGTAAGTCACTCGTCATAGGACTTGCAAGACTGAACGGTCATGCGATTGGATTAATGGCCAATGATACCTGCTTTGATGGAGGTGCAGTTACTGCTACTGCATCTGAAAAGATGATGCGTTTTGTTGATCTTTGCGATACGTTCCACCTACCCATGGTTAACTTAGTCGACAACCCTGGTTTTCTAATCGGCGTTCAAGCGGAGGAAGAAGGCACAGTGCGCCTAGGCAGTCGCGCCCTGATGGCCGTTTATCAATCAACCATTCCATGGGTATCAGTGATAATAAGACGCTGCTATGGAGTAGCGGGTGGCGGGCATGGCAGAGATGGACTTAATCTGAGGTACGCATGGCCATCGGCAGACTGGGGTTCCTTACCAATCGAAGGGGGAGTGCAAGCGGCCTATCGACGAGATATCGAAGCCGCTGCCGATCCCCAGGCTCGTCGCCGCGAGCTAGAGGATATGCTTGAGGAGTTCAGGTCCCCGCTCCGAACGGCAGAAGCTTTTGGTATAGAGGAAATTATAGACCCTCGAGAGACTCGTTCGATATTGTGCAACTGGATTAGTCTCGCTTACGAAATCTTACCAACCCAGCTAGGGCCTAAATCTCGCACCCCGCGCCCGTAAGAAAACTCACCCTAATCCTTATCGAGTTTTTAGAAAGAGATTCTCCATGCGGTCTAATTGTACCTTTCTTGGATGAACAGCAGGCTTCACCTCCTCACCGAGGATTTGGACGATATCGGAGGAAGAATTATATGTTGGCCAATCAGGTAGGCCTGGCCCGTTTGGGTTACCATTTCTTGCGAAATTAACCCAGTAATCTGCCATAGTGTTTGACAATTCGTGATCTGTATCATTCCAACCCAAACCAACGATACCCAAATTATTGAACACATACGCTAATTCACCAGAATGGTATGCGCCTAGAGTGCGCTGACCACCATCACCATTGAGATCTTTCGCGTCTGGGACATACAGTCTGAAAACCGGCGCGTTCCGGGTAAAATAATAGACGTAAGCGTCATTACCGCGAGCCTCTACCAACCGCCCCCACATGCGTGACGAAAGAATAAATCCGTTATCACCGTTAATAATTTTTTGGGCGCTCAATGGGGAGTGCGCAATCTCATCTTTGTATGCCTCTGCTACCTCAGATGACCCAGACCCATACACCCGATCCAGATATGCAGTCAATTCAGGCTCTGTAATATCTGGAGCCAGATGCGACAACCCAAAATATTCATCTGCCAACCCGCCTACCATGACGTTTATCTGGTTCTGCTTTCCGTTCTCTAACAGATCATAAGGTCGGTCAGGAACTACCCAGCCATCGACAAGAGGTCCTCCCCCCGAGCCGGCAGAACCCATCGCAGAGACAATCTGCTGCGGATCAAGCTCGCGCATTTCTTCCAAAGCTGAAGAACCCAAACCTCCAATTCCCAATACCTCCGCAAAGTTTTCGCCGCGCTCATGACCCCCGCTTGCCAATGTTCTTGAAGTTTTAATACAGCCGGGTGATTGTCCAATCACACCATCAACTAAACCTTCGGCTAAGGGGGAAGACATAATTAAGCACACATCAGTTCCACCCGCTGATTGACCAAAAATCGTTACTCTATCGGGGTCACCACCAAACCCCGCGACGTTGTTTTGCACCCATTGCAAGACCTTAAGTTGATCAAGTATTCCATACATACCTGAGGAATTTTGTTCTGATTCGCTTGTAAGAGCGGGATGCGCAAGAAACCCAAAGGCACCCAAGCGATAATTAGCGGTGATAACTACCGCACCTCTTTTAGCGAGATTTGAACCGTCAAAAATTAATGGGCCACCATGGCCTGCTGTGTTACCACCTCCATGAAACCAAACCATCACCGGCAATTTATCTTCTGATTTTTCAGCTCCAGTGAACACATTGAGATAAAGGCAATCTTCGGACCGATGCAAATTCCCCCGTGCATATACGGAATTGTCAGGATTACGCGCCTGCCAACAAGCAGCGCCCACTCGATCGGCCGCTTTCACGCCCGCAAAAGGTATCGCTGGAGCCGGGGGTTTCCATCGTAAAACCCCTACCGGAGGAGCAGCGTAGCCAATACCTTGGAACACGGTTACTTCATCAGCAACCTGCGAAGTATGACCCCGATAAGTGCCACTATTTGTCCCAACTTCTGGCAAATCAGCAAAGGCCGTTTGTGATATTGAGAAGACCACCATTTGGAACAGTATTACGCGCTTCACACAAAACATAATTGTTACCTTTACTAAAAAATCAAAAAAATCGAACGATGCATGGTTCTTACATTGCCCGCTCAATCACAAGTAATGCTCCGTCCTCTTCGTCAACCAGAACATAAAGCTTACCGTCTGGACCTTGCTGAATATCTGTGATCCTAGATTTGAGCTCTCTTAGTATGCCTTCACGGCGAATTTCTTCACCTCTGCTATTAAAAACAATTCGCTCAATATGACCGGTACCGGGTATTCGCCCCTCCATCATGGAGCCAACGAAGAGATTGTTCTGCCATCCAGGGAACGTTTCACCTGAAACAAAGGTGATACCAGAGGGAGCAATAGATGGCCACCAAATTACATATGGCTGCTCAAACTCATCCGACCATTGAGAGCCGCTTACCCAGTCGCCTCGATACTGCCGACTGTATGACACAAGAGGCCAGCCATAGTTACTCCCTCCTTTAATAATATTTGCCTCATCTCCCCCTTGAGGTCCATTCTCGGTCGCCCAAAGCGCTCCGGTTACAGGATGATAATCAAGCCCAATTATATTTCGATGGCCAACTGTAAAGACTTCGGGTAGATACTCTCCTGAGTCGATAAACGGATTATCTTCAACCGCCGTGCCGTCATCATTTAATCGTAGTAGCTTACCCAGGTGTACAGAAGGATCTTGGGCATATTCGCCATACCCGGCGTACATATAGGCACCACCTAGCGACATTAAGAGCTTTTTATCAGGGGTAAATATAAGTTTAGAAGCGGCTATCCCTCGATCGAGACCCTTCGCTTGGAAAATCTCTGTTACATCCACAAGCCGATCTTCTATCAGTCGAGCGCGAATTAAAACCACCACCCTCTCATCTTCGCTATCCACCACTATTCGTTTGTGATGAGTAAGATAAATCGTTTGATCGTCATCCGGATGGAAAGCAACCGCCATCAATCCAGATCGAAATTCTCCTGTATAAACTTGAGGAACTCCGCTTATCTCTTCTTCAACCAGCATCCCGTCTCGAATAAGACGAAGTTTGCCTGTATAACGTTCAGTTACCAAGATATCGCCATTGTCTTTAAAAGCCATTGAAAACGGATTTTCCAACCCCTTTATTGGCACGACTCTAACCCGATCAACATCAAAGGTATTAATTAAGAACGGCTCACCTAAGTCATAGGAACGCTGGATATCCATAGCCTGTTGTCCATAGACAAGTCCATTTCCTAAACAAGCAACGCTCAAGAACAGTAATATTTTCAAGTGCAGTTTTTTCTTCATCTTGCCGCCCCAAAATCGTTAAGATTTTCGTTATTCATGGTTGTGTTTCGAACCGAAATCAGAGGCTGCTGCCTGATAATGCATTCTTATCAAGTCACGTCCGAAATCTCCTGCAAAATCCCGCCAAACGAGATGGATATGGTTTGCGTTATTCTGTGTGTTGTCGTATTCAATTAAAAAACTGGATCCTTGCACCCTGAAATAATGCGGATCACCTCTCTCAAGACCACCGATCCAAACGAATTTAATATCATCCAGCCCCTCGGAGCGAAGGGTACTCATTCTCGCGTCTGCAATGACCTTTGGTTGCATTGATGCTAGTTCATCAATGAGAGCAATTAACATTCTTTTTTGTCGAGAATCCAAATCACGGTACTTTACGCCAGAATTTTCTAGCGGAGAAATTTCTTTTTCTGCGGCCGTAAATATGTCGCCTGGCACCTCTATATCTAAAATAGCTGCACCCTTTTGATCGCGAGACAAAGAACTAACGAGATCTCGACCAAGATCTTCCTCAGCAGCAAGAACCCGAGTGCCAACTCTCTCTCCAGCTCTTACCTCAGCTGGATTGGAGCCAAAAAATTGGGGTGAACTTGCAATCCCCACCCCACCAACAAAAGTCCAGTTGTATGCTAAGTGATGACCCTCATACCTGAGAGCCCAGTTACTGTCTAGACTGGGAGTGCCAAATACGGTGAGAAAGTAAAGCTCAGGGTCTCTATCAAAGCGCCCATTCACCTCTATTTCAGCAAGCACCGACTCCAAGGACCGGACCGCCTCCGCTCGCTGATATCCTTTTGCACTAAAAAAAGTCTTCAACAAATCTTGCGCAGCGCTTCTTTGTGAGTCATTCATTGATCGAAAAGGGACTCCCTTTCGGTCTCGAGGTATAAAATGCCAATTAAAACGCTCCTCATCATCGAAAGCATAGGTTCCGTTGTTCCGTTGCTGGACGCTCAAACTAGACACAAAAGCGTTGGTTGCATCGACCATTCTTTGGGTGAGATCGATCCGTGACTCTTGCCCGCTCGCCGAGAGTGTGGANAAAANTAAAACTATGANTAACAACTGTTTTAAGGGAAACATGTATTCGACCCTCCGGAGTTACCATTTTTTTGATGATTCCAGAGAATAAACCTCAGTGTGGTCGGCGTCTAGCCTATTTATCGTTTGCTTCATCACAATTAAATTGTTTAAGGATCCTAAATTTGAGATAAATAAGACAGTCGAAATATTCTGAGGAAGACAAATGAAGGCAGTTAGAGTTAACGAGTACGGGGGACCAGAGGCACTCAGCTATGAAGAGGTCAAAAAACCAGCCCCTGGTAGCAATGAAGTGTTGATAAAAATCGCTGCGGCGGGCGTAAACTACATCGACACTTACCAACGCTCTGGGCTTTACCAAGTGCCACTCCCCTTAACTTTAGGTCTCGAAGCTGCTGGAGTCGTGGAAGAGTTAGGAGACGGAGTCACGAAATACAACAAGGGAGACAGGGTTGCGTACACCAGCGTGCCTGGTGCTTATGCGGAGTATGCGTCCGTTCCTGAAGAAAAACTTGTCAGCTTGTCAGGTGGCGTTTCTTTCAACGAAGGAGCTGCAGCAATGCTACAAGGCTGCACGGCCCATTACCTCTGTAAATCGACCTACCAAGTTAAGCAAGGAGATAGCTGCCTTATTCACGCTGCAGCCGGCGGCGTCGGCCTGTTGCTCATTCAGATGGTGAAAAATGCGGGGGGTTTTGTTATCGGCACGGTTTCGACAGACGACAAGGCGAATTTGGCCAAAGAAGCCGGGGCGGATGAGGTTATTCTCTACTCAGAAAAAGATTTTGAAGCCGAAGTCAATCGTATTACAGCAGGAGACGGCGTCAATGTTGTTTATGATTCTGTCGGCAAATCGACATTTGAGAAAAGCATCAACTGTTTAAGTAGGCTCGGATTCATGGTGCTTTATGGAAATGCAAGCGGGCCAGTAACTGAATTTAACCCTGCGACTCTTGGACCGAAAGGCTCGTTGTTCTTGACCCGTCCTACCCTATTTGATTACACAGCAGATCGCGCCTCACTGGAATGGAGGACTGGTGATGTTTTTGATTGGATATCAAAAGGTGAATTAAAGCTTCGAATCGAGCACTTTTACTCATTATCTGATGCGCAGGAAGCTCACCAAGATCTTGAGGGACGAAAGACCTCAGGGAAAATTATACTCACTCCCTGAATATCAATTCCGGTAATACCGGGTTAACATAAGATTTTAAGATGCAACGATTGGAAATAATAATGAAAAGATACCACTTTGTTACAGCTCTACTTTGTACTCTCTTATCCCTGCCCTCATTTTCTCAAAATACTGACTTTGGGCGAGGAGAAGTTCCCGTAACTATCCCATCCGGTTATAACAGTGCTGAAGAAACGCCTCTAATTATTCTCCTTCATGGTTACGGTAGTACGGGTGAGCGACAGGATTCCTACCTCGGATTTAGTCGTATCGCTAATAAATATAATTTTTTATTAGTAACACCTACAGGCACGAGGGAATCAAGTGGCAGACAGGCGACTTTTTGGAATGCCACTAGTGCCTGTTGCAATTTTCAAGAGCCAAGTATCGATGATAATGCTTATCTCATGGGCATTATTGAAAGAATGAAGGAAGAGTACAATATCGATTCTAATCGGGTGTATTTAGTTGGGCACTCTAACGGAGGATTCATGTCTTATCAGCTTGCTTACAATAATTCGGAGACTATAGCAGCTATTGTTAGTCTGGCTGGCGCAAGTCATGCTGACAAGAGAGAATCCCCAGAGCACGCGGTGCATGTGCTACAAATTCATGGAACTGATGATTCAACTATTCGTTATGAAGGCGGCGACATACAGGGTAATGATTATCCGGGCGCTAACGAAAGTGTTAGTCAATGGGCAGAGTACAATCAGTGCAGTACAGANGGAGCCGCTAGAGAGTTGCGAGACCTTGAGTCAAGCCTTGAGGGGCATGAATCTTCAGTAATCCTGTATAANGAGGGTTGTCGAGNAGGTGGGTCCAGCGAACTTTGGACCATCTCANAGGGTTCACATGTGCCCAGAGTTTCAGAATCGTTTAGCTCACAGATCGTAGAGTGGTTATATGCTCACCCCAAGATTTAGAATAGTTTTAAACTTTATATTCGCGGCCATGATCTGCGTCGCATATTCGAATTCAAACGGGCAGCCCAATNANGAATGGTTGGACTTATTTAACGGTGAAGATTTATCTAAGTGGAAAGTNAAATTTACTGGCCAACCATTAGGAATAAATTATAAAGATACGTTNCGTGTCGAGGATAATTTATTGACGGTTTCATACGANAACTGGGATCAATTCAACGGCGAATTTGGCCACCTATTTTACGAGGAGAAGTTCTCTCATTATTTGCTTAGAATCGAATATCGCTTTATTGGAGAGCAGGTCAAAAACGGCCCAGGCTGGGCGTACAGGAATAATGGGGTAATGCTCCACAGTCAAGACCCCGAAACAATGGCATTGAGTCAGGAATTTCCGGTAAGCATAGAATCCCAATTCCTAGGTGGTAATGGCGAAGATGATAGAACGACACTAAATGTCTGCACACCTGGNACNAACATGGTTATTGATGGAAATTTAATAACACAGCATTGCACTAATTCNTCATCAGANACTTTTCATGGTGATCAGTGGGTAACCGTCGAAATCGAGGTTCGAGGAAGCGACGAATTAATACATAGAATAAACGGAAAATCGGTTTTCGAGCTAAAAAACATGCAGCTTGATGAGAACGACCCCGACGCGAAACTACTTATNGAAAACGGATCAAATCTCCTNTTATCGGAAGGATACCTAGCTATTCAGGCTGAGAGCCATCCTACCCAATTTAGAAAAATTCAAATAAGACCTTTGTAGTTAGCTCTAGGAGATACTTGCTATAACAAAGCCTCTATCCGATCCATTAACGAACTCATTCGACGCAAAATCGGGTCATAGGATTCTGCTAAGGTCATGTCTAGCCCTGCCTCGTTGAGCAATATGTTATGCGGATAGTCTGACCCACCAGCACTTAATACTCGGATAAACGCATCCCTAACATTTTCATCACCTGATAAGAATTGCTCCGCGAACCATGCAGCTCCGCTAATGGAGGTCGCGTATTGAAAAACATAAAAGTCTCTATAGAAATGTGGAATGAATGCCCATTCGACCGTNTAGAGATCGTCGATGGTTAATATGTCANGATCATGACCGTGGTAGCGCTTTAACAACTCTCCATAAATTTCCGTGAGTCGAGGACCTGTGAGTGGTTCTCCTCGCTCCGCTGCCTCATGAATCGCTAGTTCGAATTCAGCAAACATAGTTTGCCTGAAAAAAGTTCCACGGATTTGCTCAAGAGCACCACCCAAATAAAAAAGCTGCTCTTCTCTTGTTTGGGCATTTTCGATCATGTACTCGCTAAGAAGAATTTCATTAATTGTTGAGGCCATCTCTGCAATGAAAGTTGAATATCCAGCAGTCTCATAAGGATTATTTGCGTTCGCTAGCAATGAGTGTACAGCATGTCCCCACTCATGAGCGAAGGTTGACATAGACTCGTAATCATCATTGTGATTCAACAACACATAGGGGTGCACATCATACACAGAGCCATTCATATAAGCGCCCGACCGTTTGCCGGGTTGCGGGTGGCTATGCATCCAGTCTTGTTTTAGGCCTAAATCAAGAAGATCCAAATACTCTTCGCCAAACGGGCGCAGTGCCTCGAAAGTAATATCCTGAGAACGTTTAAGGTCAAAGACACCCGCATCAACGTTCACCAATGGCGGGTAAATGTCATAGTAGCGAAGATCCTCAATTCCTAGCATCCTGCCTCGCAGTTGCAAATAACGATGAAAAGTTGGCAGAGCATCATTTACTTGAGCAACCAATTGAGTGTAAATCTCCGGAGGCAAACCATCATCAAAAAGATTATTCGCTAGCACCCCCTCATGATTGCGAACGCGAGCAGAGAACACATTAGACTGTACCTCACTCGCAAGTGTCGCTCCCATGCCATCGGCATACTGCTGCCAGGTCTGCCAAAAAGTATCAAACACTAACTTGCGATCTTCTCTATTAGCGCTCCCTCTCCAAAGGCTATAACCCGATTGATTTAGTAATACAGTTCGGCCTTCGTTCAGAGTAACTTCTGGCCAAGGTATATCAGCGTTTGCATAGTTTTGATAAATCTGGGAAGGGGAAGATAAAACCATACTAGCCTGGGCAAGAATTGCTTCTGTCGCTTCATCCAGAGTGTGGGGACTCTGCCTCAAAGTATCGCGAACAAGAAACTCATAGTCAGCTAAGGCGGGTTCTTCCCTAAAAAATTGATTAACCCTAGCCTCACCCAACTTTAGCAGCTCAGGGTTTATCCATGAAGAGCCCTCAGTAAGATCCGTATACATTTGTCTGGCAAGTCCAAATCGCGCCTGTGCTTCTGGCTCGCGTTGATCGGCATCCCTTTGCAAACTTGTGTAGACGTAAACTCGAGCAGCTTCTTTGTTTAGGTCTGAGTATTCTCTCATTACCGCAAGAAAAGATTGTGCGTTATTGCCCAGGGAGCCTTTTAGATTCTNAAACTCCTCAATGCGCAATGAAACTTGATCTATCGCTGCTTGCCAAGAGGAGGTGTCTGCATAAATGTCCGACAAATCCCACTCATATTGTGGTGTATCCTGCGCATTTAAAGGTCCAAATAATTGGATCACCCACAAGAAAGTGAAAATCAATTTAGTTGGGTGCTTCATTTATTGGGGTACTCCGATAATTTTTTTGTTCNNNANCTGNTNAGCNTAGCANAGATCAACTGATTATAATTTTTGACTNCGCTTGACTATATTCAGACTAATCGCTGAGTTATCCTACGAGCACTGAGAGGTAATCGTNATATGCTTAATAGGCGCCAAGTTTTAAAGTCAATCGCAGCTATTTCTTTGCTAGATGGTTGCACCACACCCAATTTAACANCAGCACGAAACTTTACTCCCTCTGGCATACCACTTAGGCGAGTGAAGGTATCCGGGAATCGCGTCATTCGATCTATAGCTGGATTGCGACCGTTCCGCCGCTCAGGTTTTGTCGTAAACGCTCAAAAAATGAATGATAAAGTGGTAATACATAACTATGGGCATGGGGGCGGTGGTATCACTTTATCTTGGGGNACGTCCCACCTTGCCATGGAGCTCGCCAATAAAACTGGTCTAAAGAGTTGNGCNGTTCTTGGTTGNGGCGCAGCGGGCTTATCCGCCGCAAGACTATTACAAATCGCTGGCTGGGATGTCAGCATCTATGCAAAGGATCTACCTCCAAACACAACGTCAAACGTTGCTGGCGGGCAATGGTCACCNACATCTGTTTTTGATGAGCAATTTGCCTCACCACAATTCTACCAGCAGTTCGAAAGCGCCATGCGCCACGCCTACAGATACTANCAAGATCTGGTCGGCGATGAATATGGCGTGCGCTGGATTAGTAACTACATGATAAGCAACGATGCAGCCGATCCTAATAGTCTATATTCGAGGTATGAAAGCATGTACCCGCAGCAACTCCAACTCGGGCCTAATAGNCANCCGTTTAATGCTGAAACTGTTACGCACTTCGACACNATGCTTATAGAACCCGCAGTTTACTTACCAAGACTGATGAATGACGTNCAAATTGCTGGCGGNAAAATCAATGTTAAGGAGTTTAAGGGGTTAAGCGAAATCCTCTCCTTAGAAGAACCTGTAATCATCAATTGCACTGGTCTTGGCTCCCGGACGCTTTTTGGAGACGAGGANCTAATTCCTATCAAAGGTCAGCTTGCCTTTTTACTNCCCCAAGAAGAAGTCCAGTATATTGTTGTTGGAAACGGTGGNCTCTATATGTTNCCGCGNAGCGACGGCATTCTTTTGGGTGGGACTTTCGAGCGCAATCAATGGGATGTCAAACCGGACCCCGAAGTAACTGAGCGTCTTCTTAGAGGGCATCGAGCCTTTTTTAATACGATGCAAGACCCCTGGTCTTAAAACAAGNAATCAAAATTATGAGCCCTCGTGACAGACTACGTATTCACAAACCCATGTAAGACTATTCTTTTTTTAGGTGAAACAGTTGCTAATCCAGGAAGAAATTTAGGGCGCTGTTCACCGCTTATATGTAGACAAATCAGTCGATTAGGATTAGAGTTCTATTAAATAAAATTAGAAACGCAGGAATAGATATGAAGCCCTTCAGAAAACTATCAATTGCGCTATTGGGCATACTGACTCTCAGCGCTGTCTCACTCGCGAATGCGGACGATTTGACGTTTTATGCTGATGCTTTACCCGTCTTCCAAAAGAATTGTGTTGCTTGCCATCAAGATAATGGTCCGGATGTAGGTGGCATTTTCGCCCCAATGCCTCTCGATGATTACGACCAAGCAAAAATTTGGGCACCGCTAATCAAGAATGCGTTAGCCACCAACTATATGCCACCCTGGGGTGCTCACGAGAGACACCGCGGCGAGTTCAAAGGTGAACGGTACATCGACAAGAAAGAGAAAGATTTACTAATAGCTTGGGTAGACGGTGGGGCTCTTGAAGGAAAACCATCCGACGCAGCCAACAACGCAGCTACTGTTGCCAACGGAGCTGGCACTACTCTTCCTGATTCCGGTTGGTGGATAGGCGATCCTGATCTGGTAGTCCAATTCGAGGAAGACGTTTATGTCCCAGATGAGGTAATGGACTGGCAACCCACAATTCAAATGCCAGTGCCCGAAGGTGCTCATGAAAATCCCAAATGGATTTCTATGGCTGAGCTTGATCCTGGCGGACCATGGGTTCACCACATAGTCTCAAGTCACATGGGAGTCGGTGTTCCAGGAAGGGGCCCCTTTACCTATCCCGAGGGTTGGGGTGTTTTGTTGCCCGAAGACCCATTTATCACCGTAAACATGCACTACCATAAAAACCCCGGTGAGAATACTGCAGTCTCTGACTTGACGAGGGCCGCATTCAAATTCTACGAAGAGGGCGACGTAATAGACCATGTCGTAGAAACTAACTTATTGCCCCATCGCGGTTGGACGATCCCTGCAGGCGATCCTAACTACGAAGTAAATAATACTTACGAAATAGATGAAGACATTTTTCTACTCTCAATGGGACCTCACATGCACTACCGAGGCAAGGCCATGCGCTATGAGTTAGAGTACCCTGATGGAGAGCGAGAGGTATTACTCTGGGTTCCCGACTACGACTTTAATTGGCAATTCTTGTATGAATACGAAGAACCGAAATTCATTCCAGAAGGCTCAAAAATGCACATGAGTTGGTGGTTCGATAATTCCGAAGGAAACAGATTTAATCCGGACCCAACTCAAGATGTAGTTTATGGACCAGAAACCACTGACGAAATGGCAAATGCCCGAATTTACTACGCTCCGACCACGCCGAGAGGATTAGTCGTTGGTAAGCAAATTCCAGACGACATTCTGAATAGAGCACGCGAAGAGGATATGGTTCGCAGAGAGAGAGCAGACCTATTTGACCCAACCGCCGATGATTTTTCTTGGTTGTCAGAAGATAGCCCGTAAAGAAATTTAATAAATTTAATAGGCGAGGAAATTTCCATGCAAGAAAAAAAATTTAAGCATGTTGCTAGTATCCTGGCATTTTTGCTAACTCTAGCTGGTGGCTCGGTCGGTGCGCAGAGTCAAGATTATATCGTACCTCGAACTCCCGATGGTCAGCCTGACTTACAAGGTCTGTGGACAAACGATACGATTACTCCCATGGAGCGCCCTGCCTCTTTGCAAGGTAGAGCTTTTCTTAGTGAAGATGAAATCGCAGCGATGGAACAGAATCTCGCTGAAAGCCGAACACGAGCTGACGATAATATTGAAGTCACGGTGGGAGGCAATGTTGGCGGCTATAATCAAGTCTGGTTAGACTCCGGGGATACAGTCCTCTCCACTGGTCAGACTTCCTTAATTGTAGATCCTCCCAATGGCAGAGCCCCACTGCGAGAGTCAGCAGCTGCTGTACGCGATTATTATTTCGCCCATGTCGAGGATGATTACATCTACAACACGGTATGGGACCGCTGCCTCACTAGAGGTGTACCCGGCTCTATGCTTCCCGCTGGTTATAACAACGCATACAGATTCATACAAACACCCGATACATTTACGATAGTACACGAAATGATTCATGATGTTCGCGTTATTCATCTGAATAAAGACGATCATATCGATGACAAAGTTAAGTTATACATGGGCGATTCTGTAGCCAAGTGGGAAGGAGACACCCTAGTCGTTGAGACAGCCAATTACAATGACAGAGGAATGATAGCCAGCAGCAGTGCTGGAGCACGCCTTAAAGGGGTCCCTGTTACAGAAGACTTGCATGTCGTCGAAAGGTTTACTCGGGTAAGCGATAACACGGTGATGTGGTCCGCTACAATTACTGACCCAGAGATCTACACTCAACCCTTCACAATTTCAATGCCGCTCACCAGAGATGATGAGTATGTTATGTATGAATACGCATGCCACGAAGGTAATTATGCGATTCCAAATATTCTCAATGCTGGACGAGCTAGAGAACAACAAGCTCAGCTATAAACGTCATCATGATGATTGGAGTTGCCCATTAGACTACTCCAATCACTAAGATGACATTTATAACTGAGCTTGTTGTTCTCTAGCTCGTCCAGCATTGAGAATATTTGGAAT
>PAWK01000084.1 GCA_002714195.1 Gammaproteobacteria bacterium
ACAACGATTAAGACCTAATTAATTAGATCTCTTACCCTACAAGCAAGCACCCACCTCTATTGCTTGATCTACTTTTTTAAAGAACAAAAATCCCTGTGCCTAATGACACAAAGCCGGCGTATTATACGCCCTCTAAACTAACTGACAAGAAACTTAAGCAAATTTCGATTTTAATTTTCTCAACGCGCGATACCCAAGCAAAATTGCAAGCAAAGCCCCGTAGATAACTGCCTCTGTCATATCAGTACGTAATATCCACAACAAATGTATGATTACTAGAAGACTCGCCAAATATATTAATTTATGAAGTCTCTTCCAATTCTTACCCAACTTTCGAATCATAGTATTAGTCGAAGTAACTCCTAATAAAACTAAAATTACATAAGCCAAAAATCCAACAGTAATATAAGGCCTTTCTACCAACTCCTCGGCAATAGCAAACCAACGAAATCCTAATATGAAGGCCATCCAGGATAACAAGTGGATAGTCGCATAGAAAAATGTGAATAAACCGATCATTCTCCGCAGTCTCGCAATTTCTATTAACCCAAGCATTTGCCTGAGAGGAGTAATAGTGAGAGTCAAAAGTAAAAAACGAAGACTCCACTCTCCGGTTTCAATAGAAAGGGTTTGGGCCGGGTCTGGCCCTAAATCATTCTGAAGAACTTTTAAAAGGAGATATACAAAAGGAATGAGAGCCAGTAAAAAGACCACTGGCTTGATAAGTCTAACCATAAGATCCGAAGAGATTTGAAACAACACTAGCTAGTAATAACTAGCGAGGTCCATCCCATCATACATATGAGCCACGTGCTCACCATACCCATTAAACAACCGTGTTTCTATAACCCGCCTACTAAACAATGTTTGGGGCAATCTGCGCTCCATATCTTGTCGCCACCTTGGGTGATGAACTTCAGGATTAACATTTGCATAAAAACCGTACTCATTAGCCTGTAAATCATTCCATGTCGTGTTGGGCTGTGTCTCACGGAAATTAATTTTGACTATAGACTTGATACTTTTAAACCCATATTTCCAAGGCACTACTAGTCGCATAGGTGCTCCGTTTTGGGCTGGCAAATAAGAGCCATACAAACCTACAGCCATAAACGTCAATGGATTAGTCGCTTCGTCAATCCTCAATCCCTCTCGATAAGGCCAGCTGACGATAGCAAATCGGGAATTAATGCCGGGCATGGACTCTGAATCCACAATAGTCTCAAATTCAACGAATTTAGCCTTGGAGGTCGGTTCGAATTGTTTAATCAAATCAGCTAACGGAAAACCAATCCAAGGAATAACCATTGACCATGCTTCTACGCACCTCAAACGATAGATTCTCTCTTCTAAATCGACTGGTTTCAAAATATTCTCTAAATCATATTTCCCTGGCTTAGCAACTTCACCGGTAATTTCAACAGTCCAAGGCTCAGTTTTGAACTCACCAGACCGCGTCGCCGGATCGGATTTATTCATACCAAACTCGTAAAAATTATTATATATGGTCACATCTTCATATGGAGTAAGTGACTCTCCAGTAAAAAAAGGTTCCGAATCCGGTGCGGGTTTGATGTTATTAAATTTTGCTGCCCACCAATTCGCTGGCGGACTCCTACGCATAGCTGCCGGCGCTCTGGCCTTTAGAGTATCTCCATCTTGGGCAATTGAGGTTAGTGAACCACCGATGCCCATAGAACCCGCGATCAACTTAGTCCCATCTTTAATAAATTCCCGCCGATTTCGGTACACAGCTTCTGGAGTGATTTCAGAGGATTTAATATCCGAAGGTTTCTTGATCAACATAATAATTCACCTACTATGGAGTAAAGGATGGTTTTAACCCTTTCTCTTACGCTGCGGTCATAAGACCGGTTCGCTGATTTTCTATTTTCGCTAACATTAGCCCTCTTCATCTCCGGGGCCCTCTGCCTGCGCCGTTTTTTTACCCTTTATTCGATTCCTTATCCAGCCAATCGGGCCAGAAAGCGCATAAATCACACACATTGAAAACAGCATTTCATGGGGATTCTGCGCAATAACGACTAGTAATACTATCGTAAAGACAAAAACCATATAAGGGACAGTCCCCTTAAAGTTGAGTTCCTTAAAACTAAAATATTGATAATTTGAAATCATTAATAGCCCTGTAAATATGGTAACAAAGGCGCAGACATAGGATATAACTGGTGTTACCTCGACCCCATAATGATATCCCACCCAAGGAATCCCGGTTATGATTCCCGCAGCCACTGGGCTTTGCAGCCCTAAAAAGAACCTCTTGTTTACTGTTCCTAACTGGACATTATACCGAGCAAGGCGCAACGCCGCGCACGATACAAACATAAAGCTTGCTGCCCACCCAAACTGACCCAGCGACTCAAACGCCCAAGTAAACATCAAAAGTGAGGGCGCCATCCCGAAAGAAATAACGTCAGCCAAGCTGTCAAACTCCGCACCGAAAGCCGACTGAGTACCCGTCAAACGCGCAATTCTGCCATCCAAACCATCGCAAACGCCCGCGATAAGTATTGCCCAACCAGCCTCATCAAAACTTCCTGACATCCCGGCTATTACGCCATAAAACCCCGCAAAAAGAGCCGCTAGAGTAAAAAGGTTTGGCAATAAATAAACGCCTCGTCGGCGAATCTCTTTTCCACCCTCAGAAACTATCTCCTCATGCTCGTCTATAGGTATATTTATATCTGCTTCTTGATCTTCTTTGGTCATAATCGCCTTTGAGCATGTTTAAGATAGGTTTAATCGATTATACAACCCATTTCTATGTGAGGACTCTTTAATTTTTGTATTTTACCCCACAAATCAGATGCTATATGATCCGGCCTCACGACTTTTTTGATAGCAAGAAAGATTGATCAGACAAAAAAATACGGAGTTTGTCCATGAATTACTTTAATACCTTACCTCTTCGTCTCCAATTGGAACAACTCGGCAAGTGCCGCTTCATGGGTCAATCTGAATTCAGCGACGGTGTAAATAAACTCAAAGGCGCCAAAATTGTAATCGTAGGGTGCGGAGCTCAAGGTTTAAATCAAGGTCTAAATATGCGGGATAGCGGTCTTGATATCGCCTTTACTCTGCGAAACGCAGCAATTTCAGAGAAACGGGCATCATGGAAAAGCGCCACAGAAAATGGCTTTGCTGTGGGCACCTATGAAGAATTAATACCCACAGCTGATCTAGTATTGAATTTAACGCCTGACAAGCAACACTCGCCCGTGGTCGAACAAATAATGCCTCTAATGAAGGAAGGGTCGTGCTTAGCCTACTCCCATGGGTTCAATATTGTCGAGGAGGGGATGCAAATAAGAGATGACATAACCGTTATTATGGTAGCGCCTAAATGTCCAGGAACTGAGGTAAGAGAAGAGTATAAACGTGGATTTGGAGTGCCTACACTAATAGCAGTCCATTCTGAAAATGACCCCAATGGAGATGGCCTGGACATAGCTAAAGCTTATGCGGCGGCCACCGGCGGTCACCGCGCTGGAGTTCTCGAATCATCTTTTATCGCAGAAGTTAAGTCTGACTTAATGGGCGAACAAACGATACTGTGCGGTATGCTGCAAACTGGATCACTTCTCTGTTTTGATAAGATGGTCGAAAAAGGCATAGACGAGAATTATGCATCAAAATTAGTACAACACGGATGGGAAACGGTTGCAGAAGGTCTAAAACATGGAGGGATTACCAATATGATGGACCGCTTATCGAATCCGGCAAAACTCGTCGCTGTTAAACTCGCCGATGACCTCAAAAAATTAATGGCACCACTTTTTCAGAAGCATATGGACGATATTATAACCGGCAATTTCTCATCAGGAATGATGGATGATTGGAAAAATGACGATAAAAATTTACTTACCTGGCGAGAAGCGACTGCGGAGACACCTTTTGAGAAGTCGACTGCAAGCGAGTCTTCTATCAGCGAGCAGGAATACTATGATAAAGGAATACTCATGGTAGCGATGGTTAAGGCAGGTGTAGAACTTGCCTTTGAGACTATGACAANCAGTGGTGTAATCGCCGAGTCGGCCTACTATGAATCGCTTCATGAGGTCCCGCTCATAGCAAATTTAATAGGCCGCAAAAAGCTNTACGAAATGAACAAAGTTATCTCAGATACCGCTGAATATGGCTGTTATTTATTCTCTCACGAATGTGTTCCTCTATTAGACGACTTCNTGAGTAATATTGACACCGACGTAATCGGCAAAGGGTTNCAATTAAANGATTTTGGATCNGACAACGCAGAACTAATAGCAGCCAATGAAACCATTCGATCTCATCCGATTGAGGTCGTGGGCAAAAAACTGCGGATGCATATGACTGCAATGAAAAAAGCAATTTAAAGATTACGCCGAAAATCCATCTCAAAACCTAGGAATTATTTGAGAAACTTCTTATTGGAGTCCATCAGTTTAAAGCGATAATGTTTTTTCCCCTCGAGAAACACCAGAAATTCCTGTACGTGCAACTTCAAGAACGGGATTATCACCTAGCGCAGCTATAAAAGCATCAAGCTTTTCTTCAGTCCCAATTAATTGCACTGTAAAAACAGTGCTCGTTAAATCCACAACCTGCCCACGAAAAATATCGGCGACTCTCTTAACTTCCCCTCNTTGCGTACCTGATGCTTTTATCTTAATTAGCATCAGTTCCCTTTCTATATGAGCCCCCTCCGTCAGATCAACCAACTTAACCACGTCAACAAGTTTATTGAGATGCTTAGTGATTTGCTCTATACGNGCGTCATCTCCGGTTGTTGTTAGCGTCAAACGTGACAAAGACGTATCTTCAGTTGGAGCAACNGTTAANCTGTCAATGTTATAGTTTCTCTGAGAGAAAAGTCCGACCACTCTCGACAGAGCNCCAGGCTCATTCTCTAATAAAACNGATATTATGTGNCTCATGTGCGCTCCGTTTTGCTTAACACCATATCCTTCATTGCCCCACCCTTTATAGCCATAGGNTAAACATGCTCATCNGGATCGACAAGAATATCGACAAAAACTAGCTTATCCTTCATTGAGAACGCTTCCTCTAATTTCGGATACAATTCGTCTGCTTTNGAAATCTTAATACCTACGTGTCCATAGGCTTCGGCTAACTTTGAAAAATCTGGCAATGACTCCGCATAAGTGCTGTGAGAATGTCGACCTCCGTATTGCATATCCTGCCACTGCTTCACCATTCCTAAGGCNTGGTTATTCAGACAGATTATCTTTACTGGNAATTGGTATTGCATGCATGTNGCAAATTCCTGTTGATTCATGAGGAAACTGCCCTCGCCTGTAATACAAACTGAAATCTCCTCAGGAAAGGCGAGCTGAACTCCCATAGCTGCAGGGAACCCAAATCCCATGGTTCCCAACCCNCCAGANTTAATCCATCGTCGCGGCTTATCAAAACCATAGTGTTGAGCCGCAAACATTTGATGTTGCCCAACATCTGAGGAAACATATGCCTTTCCCTCAGTAATTTCGAATACTGCCTTTACGGCTTCCTGTGGCAATATTATTCCATCCGTTCGAGGACTTATCTCAAGGCAATTTTTTTTGCGCCACTGCTCTATCTGCTCCCACCAACTCTCCAGCTTATGCGTATCTATCTTCGTCTNAGATTTNTCGAATTGCNGCAACATCTCTTCAATAACTGGTATTACTGAACCAACAATCGGAANATCTGCAGTCACGGTTTTCGAAATGGCAGCTGGATCAATATCAACGTGCAGAATCTTTGCGTTTGGACAAAATTTAGAGGTGTCTGAATTGGTGACTCGATCATCAAAGCGGGCTCCTATGCATAACAATACATCACAATTATGCATCGCCATATTTGCTTCNTATGTTCCATGCATACCTAGCATTCCTAAAAACTGTCTGTCCGAAGCAGGGTAAGCACCAAGCCCCATTAGAGTATTAGTTATAGGAAACCCTAGTTTTTTCGTTAGTCTTGTTAAAACGTCTGACCCCTCACCTTGTATTACTCCGCCTCCGGAATAAATCATTGGTCGTTCCGCTTTTAATAACAGTTCCATTGCCTTTTTTATTTGACCAGAATGTCCTTTATTAGGTACTGCATAGGAGCGTAATTTGACGCTTTTCGGATATTCATATTCAAATGTCTGTTTTGGGTCTGTCGCATCTTTTGGAATGTCAATCACGACAGGACCAGGCCGCCCGGTTGTCGCTATGTAAAAGGCTTTCTTTATAACTGAAGGGATATCTTCAGCTTTTTGAACCATAAAGCTATGCTTAACAATCGGTCGAGAAATCCCAACCATATCTGTTTCTTGAAAACTATCTGTCCCGATCATCCTGCTTTCCACTTGTCCGGAAATAACAATCATGGGTATCGAATCCATATATGCAGTGGCAAGACCAGTCACAGCATTTGTTGCACCAGGACCTGATGTGACTAGCACTACTCCGGGTTTACCTGTTGCCCGAGCATAGCCATCAGCGGCATGCGTCGCCGCCTGCTCATGACGAACAAGAATATGCTCCACTTTATCCTGACGAAAAATTGCGTCATAAATATGAAGAACGGCTCCACCAGGATATCCAAATATGATTTCAACTCCTTCATCGTGCAATGCACGAATCAGCATGTCACCACCAGATAGTTGATCCACTTTTCTCGCCTCTATACTATAAATTCAATTCTTGACAAAACTTCACAGAAAGCCAGCAGCATTAGCCCAATTTGCTAACCACTATTAAAAATTTCTCTACTTAGAAAGTAATAACATCTAACAATACCAGTTGAGCACCTTAAAGTACGCAGCTATTGCTTGATGTCGGCTCCACACGCGATAACGTGAAAGAAGCCTGAGGTAGATGTTGTTCTTCACCCTACCGTATATGCTTTGAGAGCCGGGTTACGGCAGATCAATGCAATCTGGGGGAATTTTGGGGTACACCACTATCCTCCAGCACACAGACGCCGGCATTCTCCCGGTTATTTAACGAAAGTCAAGCACTTATAGAAAAATGCCCTTAGTTTACTACTCAGCAGAAACACGCAGAGAATTTCCAATACCTCAGTTGAAAAGTAGTTTACCCTTCGAGTCTACATTAACGGCTATCTTATTTTCAGTGGAATAGCTTCCATCAAGTATACCTTCGGCTAAAGGGTTTTCGAGAATGTTTTGAATAGCACGCTTGAGAGGTCTCGCTCCAAAAACAGGATCAAAACCGGCTTCCACAAGTCTATCTATCGCATCGGAACTTAGCTCAATACTCAGGCTGTTTTCTGCTAATCTTGAGTTCAAACGATTTATTTGAATTTCAGCGATACTGCGTATATGACGGCGGTTTAATGGATGAAATATTACAGTTTCATCTATACGGTTAACGAATTCTGGAGAAAAATGCTTCTTAATGATTTCTGAAAGAGTGTGCTTTAGCTTTGCTTCTGAATGAAATTCTGAGGTTTCTTCGCTAATTAACTCTTGGATTCGATCAGACCCCAAATTGGAAGTCATAACAATTACAGTATTGCGAAAGTCTACAGTTCGCCCTTGTCCATCTGTCAGTCGTCCATCATCCATTACTTGTAACAGTATATTAAAAACATCCGCATGAGCCTTCTCAACCTCATCTAATAACAATACAGAATATGGCCTTCGCCTAACAGCCTCCGTAAGATATCCTCCGGCTTCATACCCCACATATCCGGGAGGCGCTCCTATCAACCGTGCAACAGAATGCTGCTCCATAAATTCCGACATATCTATCCTGACCATCGCGTTTTCTGTATCAAAAAGGAACTCAGCCAGCGCTTTGCACAATTCCGTTTTACCCACACCAGTAGGCCCAAGGAAGAGAAAAGACCCATTCGGCTGATTGGGATCCGAAAGACCTGAGCGAGATCTCCTTACAGCATTCGCGACGGCCGAGATTGCATCATCTTGGCCAACTACTCTTTTATGAAGAGAATCTTCCATTTTTAAAAGGCGTTCCTTATCCCCTTGGAGCATTTTGCTCACCGGTATTCCTGTCGAGCGAGACACTATGTCTGCAATTTCCTCCTCAGTAACCCGGTTTCGTACCAGTTTCTTTTCAGCAGCCTCCGCCGCAGTCGCATCCTCAATTCTCTGCTCAAGCTGAGGTATCAANCCATACTGAATTTCAGACATTCTAGCGAGATCTCCTCCACGNCGTGCTGCCTCCATATCGGCTCTGGCTTTTTCCATAGAACTTTTAAGCGACTGCGCTCCTTGGAGAACTGCNTTTTCACCCTTCCAGATCTCTTCTAGGTCCGTAAATTCTTTCTCCAAATCAGCAATATCTTCTTCTAATTTTTCCCTATGCTTTTTAGACGATTGGTCTTTATCTTTTTTTAGTGCCTCTCGNTCTATNTTAAGTTGGATTAATTTCCTCTCTAACTTATCCANTTCCTCGGGCTTTGAGTCGATCTCCATACGAATCAAACTGGCAGCCTCATCAATTAAATCAATTGCTTTGTCTGGTAGTTGACGATCTGAAATATACCTTTGAGACAAATTAGCGGAAGCAATTATCGCAGAGTCAGAGATATCAACCCCATGGTGAATTTCATACCTCTCTTTTAGTCCCCGAAGTATTGCAACTGCATCCTCTTCTGAAGGCTCCTCAACTAACACTTTTTGNAAGCGTCTCTCAAGCGCCGCATCTTTTTCTACATACTGTCGATATTCATCGAGCGTAGTAGCACCAACACAGTGTAATTCTCCTCNAGCTAGAGCCGGCTTTAACATATTACCAGCGTCCANAGCCCCTTCTGACTTGCCTGCACCAACCATCGTGTGCATTTCGTCAATAAAAAGAATTACAGAGCCGTCGTGCTTAGAAATTTCATTNAGAACTGCTTTTAGCCTGTCCTCAAATTCGCCACGAAACTTAGCCCCAGCAATCAGGGCGCCCATATCTAAAGCCATCACCTTCTTGTCCTTCAATCCCTCAGGTACCTCACCGTTAACNATCCTCTGGGCGAGACCCTCCACTATCGCNGTTTTTCCNACACCAGGNTCCCCGATAAGNACAGGATTATTCTTCGTTCGTCTTTGCAGAACTTGGATTGTTCTTCTTATTTCCGCATCTCGGCCTATTACAGGATCAAGCTGGCTATTTTCAGCCATCTGAGTCAAATCAATACAGAACCTCTGCAGTGCCTGTCTTGATTCTTCAGAATCCGGATCTGTTACATTNTCNCCTCCACGTAAATTTNNAATAGCGTTTTCAAGAGCAAGAGATGAAACTCCAAAATCGTTCAAGATTTTTCCTACTGTGCCCGTNTCACTCATGGCAACCACGAGAATAGTCTCACTAGAAACAAAGGCGTCCCCCTCTCGTTGTGAAAGTTTGTCAGCTTTGTTTAATAGCTTTGCNAATTCTGGAGAGACAGATACTTCGCCTTGATTATCAGCAACTGTTGGCAATTGTTCGATCGCTTTGGCTAGCTGACTTTGCAACTCACTTATATTAAAACCNGTTTGCGCCAAAAGTGGCCTAATGGATCCACTCTTTTGNTCAATTAGTGAAAGTANTAAATGAAGGGGGTCAATTTGACTATTTTCTTGTCTGAGAGCCAGTGATTGTGCATCTGCAAANGCAGANTGCAACTTATTAGTCATCTTATCAATTCGCATAATACCNCCCAATTACCTCTCAAAACTATANAACCNTACAAGGTCTAAGTCTTATGTGAGGTCCAACAAGAGATAATTCAATGAANTTNGGAGGAATATTTAGCNTTAANCAACAGCTGTTAGTCAGCACCTNGATGCTTTTNGCTCTCTAGCCACGNGTTAATCGACTTAATGTGTTCGGCAGTTGTCCCGCAACANCCCCCGATAAAATTGGCNCCTTTCTCGANCCACTCAATNACAAATTGACGGTACCTGTCAGGTGATAAATCTTCTCTGATTTCCAATTTTCCGTCGGTGTCTTTTTCTCCATCAAGCAACCAGTCTTTNGGGATGCTACAAAACGCATTAGCATATCCACCNCTATACGTTAATCCGCTATCAACCAGCGTCGGCATAGCATCACTAATCCGCTCAGGTAAACTACAATTAGCTACGATTCCCTCGGGNTTNAACTTGTTTAATGCATAAATTGCATCCTGCAAACATTCACCGCTGCGCAACTTACCCCTTTGTTCGTCATGAAGAGTTAACCCAACTAAAACTGGCTTTCCTAATTCAGAGACGACTGACAGCGCAGATACTGCCTCTTGAATCGTAGACATAGTTTCACATAAAAAAACGTCNACATACGGAAAGAGAGCCTCCGACTGCTGACGATAAATTGGTTCAATTNTCTCTCTATTTAAAACTCTGTCAGGCCTGTAACTCCCATTNAAGGGCGGCAGGCTTCCTGCNACTTTNACTNCTTCNGTTGANTCGCTAGCGGCCTTCTGCGCCAGTTGTCCCGCACTTTGATTTAACTCTAGGAATTTTCCCTCTAAACCCTCTTTTCTGAGGTCGGCAGGNATTATTCCGTAACTATTTGTGGTAATCATTCGTGCTCCAGCCGAAATGTTTTCACGATGTATTTCTAGAACCACCTCTGGTGCCACAATTAGCGCGTTGGCAGACCATATAGTTGGAGGAATCTCTACGCCTTTCATAGAAAGAGTCTTACCCATACCAGCATCAAGAATAGTTATCTTATCTCTTCGCATTTTTATAACCTATGTCTAAGTAGATTCCCCATCTTGTTTATGAGGAACATTGCCAAGTAGTGGAAAGTCATATCGTTCACTTTACTCGCATTATTTTTGATAAGATTATAGTACCAAAAATAAAACTTACTCCTAAAAATTTCATGATATGGAAAATATAATGTCAAAGCCTCCTGGTCTAAAGTTTGATACGTTGAGCCTCCATGCAGGTCAACAACCCGATCCAACCACTGGCTCAAGGGCTACACCGATTTACCAGTCGGCGAGTTTTGTTTTTAAAGACACAGATTTTGCCGTTGGCTTATTTAACATCGAGCGAGCAGGACATGTATATTCTCGCCTTTCTAACCCAACCAATGCGGTACTTGAAGAGCGAATAGCCGCTTTAGATCACGGGATTGGCGCCGTCGCTACAGCTAGCGGGCAAGCTGCTCTTCACTTAGCTTTGTCAACATTAGTGGGCGCCGGCGACCATATAGTCGCATCGAGAAGTCTTTATGGCGGAACACATAACCTTTTAGATTACACGCTCAAAAGATTCGGCATTGAAACAACTTTCGTTGACCCAAGAAATTTGGAGAGTATCAAAGCATCCATCAAGCCAAACACTAAAGTGATATTTGGTGAAGTACTCGGAAATCCTGGATTAGAAGTATTAAATTTACCTGCTCTGTCACAAATTGCTCACACATCAGGGTTACCACTTATGGTAGATGCGACATTCGTAACACCCTACCTTTGCAGACCAATCGATTTTGGAGCGGATATAGTCGTGCATTCAGCTACGAAGTTCTTATCCGGCCACGGCGTCGTAATTGGGGGCCTAGTGGTAGATGGTGGGACATTTAATTGGGAGTCTTCCACGAGATTTCCGACATTGACAGAGCCTTACGATGGTTTTCATGATTTAAACTTCGCGGAAGAGTTCGGGCCAGCAGCCTTTATCACACGAGCAAGAAGAGAGGGACTCCGTGACTTTGGAGCTTGCATGAGCCCCACAACCGCTTTTCAAATTCTTCAAGGAATTGAGACGCTGCCCTTGAGGATGCAAAAACATATCGAAAATACTTCTGCCATCGTCGATTTTCTTGAACAAAATGAAAACGTTGAATGGCTTAATCATCCTATGCTTACTTCACACCCAGACCACAAGCTGGCCAAGACCATACTTCCCAAAGGTTGTGGCGCTGTCTTTAGCTTTGGAATCAAAGGAGGAAGGGAAGCGGGAATAAAATTTATTGAAAACCTAGAACTATTTTCTCATCTCGCTAATGTTGGTGATGCCAAGTCTCTGGTGATTCACCCCGCAAGCACTACGCACCATCGGATGGATCTAAAATCCCTGCAAGCTTCAGGAATTTCAGAGGGGCTAATCAGATTATCGATCGGACTTGAAGACTCTTCAGATTTAATCGCCGATCTAAGACGCGGACTGAAGGCGTCGCAAAAGGACTAATTACATGTTTACTAATATCTTGGGCGAAAGAATATTTTTCAGCAACGGAAATGGTTCGTTAAAAGGAGGCCAAAAAAATGTCATTTTCCTTCATGGGGCCGGCATGGACCACACTATATTTGTTATGCCTTCTCGTTACTTCGCTCGTCATAATTTTAATGTATATTCCTTTGACTTACCCTGTCATGGCCGCTCAGAGGGGAAAAATTGTGAGAGCATCGATAGTTTTACAGACTGGCTTGCATCGGCCATGGAAGAACTCAACATTCGAGAAGCAGCTATTGTGGGTCACAGCATGGGATCTCTTATCGCTCTCAACTTTGCGGCTAAATATCCTGATAAAACTCGCACTCTAGCACTCCTTGCGACTTCTACTCCTATGCCTGTTTCAGAATCCCTTCTTACCGCAGCAAAAGAGAGCGATCATTCAGCAATAGACATGGCAAACAATTGGAGTCATAGTCATTTTGGCAAATTAGGAGGAAATGAAATTCCTGGGATCTGCATGAGTATGAGCGGGCAACGTCTTTTAGAACAGGCGCCTGATAACACTTTTTTTTCAGATCTAAAAGCGTGCAATGAATTTAGAGATGGTGAATCTGCAGCTAAATCAGTGTTATCAGAAACATTGGTAATCGTCGGAAATGAGGACAAGATGACCTCGCCGACAAATGCCTTGGAGGTAGCCAGAAATATTCCTAACAGCAGAGTATGTCGTTTAGAAAACTGTGGTCATTCGATGCTCTCAGAGTGTCCTAATGATGTTCTAGACGCGTTAATTTCAATAGTTTAGTTACGTTACAAATTGAGTTTTGCACTCAATGTGCGCAGAATCGAAACGACAAGCAAACCGTATACAAATAGTAATGGTAAA
>PAWK01000001.1 GCA_002714195.1 Gammaproteobacteria bacterium
AAAGAGATATGAGTTCGGCGTGTTCATTTGCGATATTACGAAGTGTTTACTGACTTGGATAGAGAGTGTACCCTAAAATCTCAGTCGAGGATTGTAAAAAAAGGGAACATTCCTGCTTTGGGTTGCGAACGCAGGAATGTTCAAAGGGCATTGAAAGATGTAGCCTATAAGACGGTAAGTCGTATGTGGAGTAGCTACATCTTTTGTAACGGCAAAAATAAAAGGCCAGATCACATTACAAGTAATTTTAGGGATTTTTCGTGAAAAATTTAAAAAGGGGCTTAGGGTTAGGCTCGCTAACCTTTCTAACAGCAGTTGTTCTGTTCCTTGCCGGGATGCGATTTGCGGATGGACCTATTTCAGTCTTTACTGGAGGAGAATTTACGAGCGGAATGCTGGAGAATGCACCCGATGATTGGGACTATCTTAAAGAGCGGAGCTTAATTGAATTCCAGACGCTGAGCCCAGCGCGGTCAAGAACAGTCTGGCTTGCCGTCCACGACAGAAGGTTATTTATCGTCAGTGGCTATATGAATACAACATACGGGGCTATCTGGAAACAATGGCCACATTACCTTACTGACGACGATCGGGTCATTCTGCGTATCGACGATGCCCTCTATGAGCAGCGCCTAGAACGAATTATAGAAGGACCCGAAGTGGTCCCCGTTCTTCGTGAACTTAGCAGAAAATACTTCAGTGGCTCCGAAGGATTAGCAACACAGGCCACTGTAGCGCAAGGTGATACTTGGATGTACGAAGTAGTAGACAGATAACTATGGTGCGTAACTAGCTATAAATTTTTATTGAACTTACAGATTATTAATAACACTCAAATACACTTTACTAAAAATGGTTTAGAAAATTCATGAATACTATAAAACGAATTTTTTTTTCGGTTATCTTGTCGGTGTTACTTGTTGGCTGTAATCCATCTAACGATAGGCAAATACCAACCCCTGAATTAAGTTTCGAGGAAACTTTCCAACTGCAGCTAATCGAAGCTGAACCTGGAAGCGTTATTGAAGTGCCCGCGGGAACTCATAATTTTTCAAGAAGTCTATCCTTGGACGTTCCAGGAGTCACTATACGCGGCGCGGGAATGAACCAGTCAATTTTATCTTTTTCGAACCAGATGCAAGGAGCTGAAGGCCTATTAGTTACAGCAAATGATTTCGTTATAGAAGATCTCGCAATCGAAAATACTATTGGAGACGCTTTAAAAATTAACGAAAGCACTAATGTGACTATCCGCAGAGTTCGAACTGAGTGGACAAATGGACCAGACTCAGAAAACGGTGCCTATGGTATTTATCCGGTTCAATCTCGAAATGTTCTTATAGAGGGTTCAGTGGCAATCGGTGCCGCTGATGCCGGAATCTACGTAGGGCAGTCTAGCCAAATTATAGTTCGTAACTCTCGCGCGGAATACAATGTCGCCGGTATAGAGATCGAAAATTCTACCTTCGCTGATGTATACGAAAACGTCGCTACAAATAATACTGGCGGTATTCTTGTTTTTGATTTACCAAATCTAGAAGTTCAAGGTGGACAGTCCACCAGGGTTTTCAACAACGAAATCTACCGCAACAATACCAAAAATTTCGCACCCGAAGGGGCAACCGTTGGCAATGTTCCGCCTGGCACAGGTTTGCTAATTCTGGCTAACGACAATATTGAGGTATTTGATAACCAATTTTGGGATAACGGAAACGTCAATGTAATGATATACAGCTATACTCTCGGAGGCCGCACCGTTGACGATCCGAATTATGACCCATTCCCTGAACAAATCTACATCCATGATAACGACTTTCGCGGAGGTGGTACGGCACCAAGACATAGGCTACTTTTGGCTTGGCACGAAATCGCTCAGGTAAATACTCCTAATATCGTATGGGGCGGATTGGTCGCCGATGGAAATAGTTCTTCTAAAATAGTCTGCCTCGGACAAAATCCCTCAGTAAGTTTTTTAAACCTTAAAGGGGGCATTGACCCAGAGGATGTTAGCTTTGACCCTACGCCACATAAGTGCACGCTACCGAGACTTGCACCGATTGAGTTAGACTCGCCAGGAGATGATTGATTCACTCATTATCGAGAAAAATATTTTTACCCTCTGATCATCAATCAAACATGCTTTCCATAGCTCGAGCAATGCCCATGTAAGCAGACTTGAACCCAGGAAGGAGGTACCCGTCTTGAATCAGTGAATCAGTGGCGGTCTCATATTGTTGTAAATAGTCCTCAAAAGTGTCGTACAAATCAGCTATTGAGTCACGCTGATCTCTGTTTGCTAGCGCACTATCATTATCTCTAGCATAAGGAACATATCCCCCTGATAATCTTGCGAGAGAATTCTCCCCGCCAGTCTGCGGCGCTCTCATATTCCATGATGTATATGTGGCAAGTGGTACTGATGCAGCAGGAGGAAGTATCGTGCTGTGGCTTAAGTCATTATTATTTCGATCGACTGCTGGTACTAATGTATTGTAATACTTATCAGAAAAAGTGGGATGCTCATCGATTATTCGCTCTTTTGCCCACCGCTCTCCATAATAATTGAGTGTCGGTTTATACATCTCGGAAGGGTGATTTATAAAACTAAGTTCTTTCCACGCAGCCTGGTTGATGCTGCCTTCAACATGTGACTCTACCAAGGAGCCATTTTCAATCAGTGGATAGCGAGATGGTGGTGGCTCTTTCTCAGCAGCGACCCAATCATACATCCGTGTGACTAATGACATGCCAATAGGGTTCCACATGCTCGGATTAGGGGGCAGTTGGCCGCTCCTCGCGGGCCTTGGTATCCCATTACCTGAACCATGCTGAGATCCACCAATCGTGTAAAACCTAACACCCGCTGGAAGCATAACGTCTTTGGTGCCTTCTGGGTTAGTGTGGGGCAATGATCCCGCTCTTAACCAATACTCATTGGTGGTTTGTATATGCATTATCTTTGGTGCAGTGTTTGTGCTCTTTGCCCTCTTTAAGATCCCATCCGTCAAGCCTGAAAAAGGATCTGTACTATCACCATATGTGAAAGGAAAAAGGTCATTGGGATAAAGATAATTCGAGTGGTGCCCATTCGTTCTAGTTGGCATAGCAAACCGGTTGTTAAACATTCCATAGCCACCACCAGCTATGAACGGCACAACACCATCAAACACCTTCCTGCCTTCAAGGTCTTGATTAAAACCATCATACAAATACTGTCGGAGTAATCGCCCGCTTTGGGAAAAACCATATGCGACGGTGTGCTCTATATCATGAAGACCCAGCCCAACTAATTGACCCGCATGGTCATCCGTGTGCCGAATTAAAGAAACAAGGTCACGAATTGCCGACATACCTGCGCCAGCTAACACGGGATTTTTTGCCTCATATATTAGCTCGTAAATCACGCCTGGTTTTAATTCATCATCCACACTTAGCTGAATTCTCTTCTGGTTACTATTAGGAGAATCATCAATGGATAGTGCAAACTGAGATCTTTCTAAGGGAATTCGAGGATCTTTTAAATACGCTCTTTCGCTAAGGCGAGCTTGCCTTAAACCAGACTCAGTTGGTTCGTAGGCTAGATGACCGCCACCAGCTATGTTGACGTCGTTAGAAGTTCTAGAGACACTCACCTCGTAGCGTACCTCACCTGTAATTGGCTCTTGTTCAAAACCTACAATTGGAGCGTGTAATCGCAAGATTCCAGGTCGCTCTTCAATTTCATTAATCCACCCAGTTAATAGATAAGTAAAACCAAGCTCTGACAGTGGATCACTCAAGGAGATCTCGGGCGGGGTGCTTCCCCTACCTCTGTTATTAACCATGTATAGCAAGCCGTTGTTGGCAATATTGCTTGAAGGGACCAACAGTTTAAAATCTGCAGCATATTCGACGCGCCCCTCGCTATTAGTCGGAGCAAACTCAATATCAGTAATCATTGAATTTTTTGGATCCTGAGGGTCTAAGGACAAATAAACAATGCCTTCAATCTTCTCATAAGAGTAATGCAAGGCTGCAGTGCTAAGTTGCTCGCGTTGTAAAATTTCTATTCGCGATACTTCTGCATGAGAGACAAATTGGAATAGAACAAAAATGCCAAGGATGAGAATCTTTATAGATTTGAGGTAAAACATACAGGGATGCCTATTTTATTAATAGATAACAGTACAATATTCTACTTCCCCCCTGCGCCGCACAGTCTTCCGTATTTAGCAGAGTGTGTCAACACCACAAGCTAGTCGTATGATTCGAGCGACATTATCCTACTTACAGCGGTGCTAAATCTGGCGAACCCTTTTTAAATATTTGGAAAGAACGGGCATCAATGCTGTTAGAACAGAACCAAAAACAAGGAACACAGCTCCGATAATGGACAAAGCACTTAACCTGTCCGAGTAGGCGTAATTCGGTTCGAGAAAAACGATAAATTTCAACCCAACTATGGTAAATAATGGTGCTAAGGCTAATACCGCACTCACTTTTGAAGCATCCCAACAATTCAAAGCCTCAGTAAAACACCCATAGGCGATCACTGTATTAAAACAGCAAAAAGCCAAGAGAAAAAATTCAAACCCACTCAGTTGAAACAAGGCAGCAGGAGATATAAATGGCAACAATACAATGACAGAGAACCAGTACATCATCAACAAGAGTTGGAAAGACGTAAAATTACGCAATAACTTTTTCTGCAACAACGAATAAACTGTCCATGTGATTGCAGAGAGAAAAACTATAAACACACCTATCGTTTGCCGACTACCTAAATCTTTGAAGTCGCTTAGTCGATCGTTAAAAAACAGCAGAAGTCCGACCACAATAAACAGGGTTCCTATTTTTTGCGAGGTTGAAAACTGCTCCTTATAAAACAAGACACCTCCAAAAATCAGAAAAAGAGAAGTCAGCTGAATAACAGCCTCACTGGTCTCAGCATTCACGTAGTTGAGGGAGTAAGAAAAAAAAACATAATTAGCACATAACCCGGCTGCCGAGATAATTATGATGACTTTTGTTGGTGTTTCGATCTCTCCTAAACTTGGGACTTGATCCTTAAAATAAAGCCACACTAAGACAAAAAAGGCTGCAAGTAGAAATCGATACCAAACGATAGTTGATGCGTCCATACCTAACAACAATTCCTTTAGGGCAATAGGCAAGACCCCCCACATTGAGGCCGTTATCAGGGCTAGGATAAATCCAACCAGTTGGTTTTGCGGTGTTTTAATCATGGAAAAGTTGTAAGGTACTCCAGCTCAGGAAATCGAAGCATATTTAGAAAGACCGTCACTGCTGGTAAGAAAAAGAGTTAAATTTCCTAATACACCAACCTATCTCAAGAAATTGAAATGTTGCCTGAAAATCTAACGCTTAGGAACTCCATTTGATCTGCTAGTACATTATGATTACATAAGTAAAGAAATTCATACTGATTGGGTACAAAAGGGATAGCCAACAACTTCATGCGAGCCTCTTCAGGGACTCGGTCCGCCTTCCTGTTGTTGCAGCGGCGGCAGGAAGTCACAACATTTGTCCAAATATCTTTCCCGCCCCTGGAAAGAGGGTTTACATGGTCTCTAGAAAGCTCATGCACTCCGAATTTCCCGCCGCAGTATAAGCACATGTTTTGATCGCGACGAAAAAGAAATTTATTTTCCAATGGCGGATCAAAGAACTCTTTATGTACTTTGCCATCACATGCGACGATACTTGGTAATTTGAGGATTGACTGCTCTCCCTGTCGGTTGAAGCCTCCCCTAATTTCCATAACCGTATCACCAAGTGACCAGATGATTAAGTCCTTAACCAAAAGGGTTGCTGTTTCTTCTCGCGATAGCCAGCTAACGGGAATGCCTGCTTTATTTAATCTAAGAATCTTGGAATTCATACACAAAACCAGAGAGAAAATTNAATACGAACACTGTTTCATTTATTAAAACTANCGGCACANTTGATNGCTGCTCGACTGTACAACTCATTTAAACNTGAATCAACAAAGTGACACAGACTTCGTATGCAATACCCTGCGAAACTNGGTACTTTCTGAATTCTGCTTGNCAACGACCTCACGATNGTTGTTTTCTTTGGGAGTAACGATCATACCCTCCGTTGTAGTACCAATAACCAGCCTGACACAACAACANCAGTAGAATAAACACAGGAATTGTGCCCCAATCGCGACCACCTACCTGAAAGTAAAAAACTGCATTGTGACTTTGATCTTCGCCTGGCTGCTCAGCCGTAACAATGCCGATGTAGGTGCCTCGCTCTTNAAACGTATAACTTGCTCTGTAGTATCCGCTATCCTCGACAGAAGCAGNTTGATAATAAACGGTTGCTGACTCTAGATCGTCCATCGCTTGGACGTCACTCCAATCCGCGAATCGACCAATGTTATTCACATCCCTAATTATTCTGAAATCTACAGACATCTCTTGGAGCAATTCGTGGAGATACTCCATAACAAACAGAGACTCTGTGACATCGGGTATATCCTCACAAAACTCTTCGCTTTCCCGCGTTTCGGGTTGGAAGACTGTGAAGTGGGCTTGCATAAAATCCACGGTAATAACACATTGATCTTCTTGAAAGGCCACCCCACCATGGCTCAAAACATGACTATTAAGCATACTTGCAATAATAGCGAACGCCATATGTATGAACTTGATTTTAGAAACGAACCTCATATGACTGAAACGCTTAGACCCTTACCAAGGGATCACATTACCATCATAATTGAAGAACGCCCCCGAAGATTCCACGTTCAGATTCCGTATAACCTGAACCATACCTGCAACGCTAGTCTTGGTGTCGATCAAGCCGTTTGGCCCGCCCATATCCGTTCGGACCCAACCAGGATGGAGGACTGCAACAGCCATTTTCTCCGATTCCAGATCAACAGATATACTCTTGACCACGGCGTTCAGAGCCGCTTTAGAACTGCGATATACGTAGGACCCTCCTCCTCGATTATCTTCTATAGAACCCATTTTTGATGTTACGTAAACCAATTTCTTCAACTCCCCACGGCGCAAATTTTCAATTAAAAGCTGAGTTAAAAAGAGCGGAGCTAACGCGTTTATCCGAAGCACAGAGAGCCAATCTGCCTCATCCACCTTGCCGAAGACTGAATCTCGGGGGCCATAAATACCGGCGTTATTGATAAAGACATCTATCGGCTGATCACCCAACCCTTGGCCAAATTCTTCCATCGAACTATCGAATGCGACATCTAATTTAAATATCTCTAAGTTAGATTCATCTCTGCAAAGACTAATTAATTGATCAGAGTTCTTTTCATTCCTATAGGTAGCTATAACCTGTTCACCCATAGCCAAATATTGTTGAACAAATTCGAACCCAATACCTCGGTTTGCCCCCGTTACTAAAATCGTCGACATATAATCTCCACTCTTACCTGTTTATTACGGAACTCAGGATAATGTAACGATCAATCAGGCCTAGGTCAAAGTTAAGGTAAATTCGACGCATTAAGGAAGGTGCGAGAACCCAGTACCGCTGTGCTTTCACCCTTTTTAAACACCGAACTTTTGCTATACTCCACTTCCGAAAATTTAGGTTTGAAAACACAGTTGCGAAAAAGATGCAGAAATTCAAAAAGAAAATCATACTTATGCTATTTCTATATGTTTTTTCAATATGCTCCCATGCGCAGCGCCTGGAGGAAATAACGGTCACTGGGGTTGTTCCAGCTGGGTCCAGCATAGATACAACAAAGCTAGCCTATCCAATACAAACAGCGAATGCTGCAGACTTAGATAATGCCTCAATACTAAGTGTGGCAGATTTCTTACGTCAGAATTTCTCTAGCGTCTCGGTAAATGATGCCCAGAACAACCCTATGCAGCCGGATATCCAATATCGCGGATTCACAGCCTCACCACTTTTAGGATTGGCACAAGGTCTTGCCGTCTATCAGAATGGTGCTCGCATTAATGAGCCGTTAGGAGACACGGTAAATTGGGACCTACTGCCTCAGTCTGCGATCGAGAGCTTGACTCTAGGCGGGGGTACAAACCCTCTCTATGGCTTGAATAGTCTAGGCGGAGCACTAGTCATAGATATGAAGAATGGCTTTAGCTTTGAGGGCGCAAATTTGGAAGTAAGCGCGGGATCATTTGGCAGGACAGTTTCAAACTTTGAAATCGGCGGTAACAATGGACAATTCGCTTTCTATGCGAACGTCGAATACTTTGACGAAGATGGCTGGCGTGACTATTCAAATTCAGACGCAATCAATTTCTATGGCAGCATTGGTTGGCGCCAGGAGGACACTGAAATAAATTTAAATTTCCAACACGGAGAGTCGGAGTTAACAGGGAATGGTGCATCTCCGGTTGAACTACTAGATCTGCGTCGAGAGGCCATTTTTACAGGGCCAGATATCACTGAAAACGATATGGATATGCTTAGTATGGACTTTTCCCATGAGTATAATTCCAAGATAAGTTTTAGCGGCAACATTTTTTACAGAGAGAACTCCACTGACGCTTTTAATGGAGATGGCTCCGAATTCGGCATTTGTTCATTTAACGGTACAGAGTCTTTAATTGAGGGACTCGAAGACGATGATTTAGAGGAAATCGGCTTAGACGATGATGATGTCTGTGACTCTCAGTTTGGCAGCAACAATCTTCTGGAGAGCTTCTTAAATAGCACAGCACAGGCCCTTAATTCGGATGACACATTTAATATAGAACTTTTTGATGAAGATGAGCTCTCTGGAACTGGCATCCTCTCTGGTGACGCAATCAATAATCTGAGTAACCGCACACAAGAAAGCACAGGAGCGGATTTCCAATTTACAGTAGTTGATGAGTTTTTAGGGCTTGCTAATCAGTTAGTAGTTGGCGGTTCATACTTTAATGGTGAATCAAAGTTTAATTCGGTTCTTGAACTTGCAAATATCAATCCATTGACCCGGCTTACAGCGTCTCTTGGAACGGGTACTTTTGTTGATGAGGCAGCCACTTTAATCTCTACCCAAACGGAATCGTTCAGTATTTATTTCTCAAATATTTTAGACTTAACCGAATCAATTTCGCTCACAGCGTCAGCGCGAGCTAATAAAACTGAAGTTGATTTGAGGGATAAATCCGGAGAACGGCCTGAGCTAAATGGAAATCACACATTTTCCCGAGTAAACCCATCCTTGGGTCTTACATGGCAAGTCAGCCAAGATCACAATTTCTATGCTTCATACTCCGAGTCTTCGAGGGCACCAACACCCATCGAGCTTGCGTGTAACGAAGGTGTTTTTGATCTAGCAGTTCAGTATGCAATAGCGGAGGGGGATGACCCGGAAGATGTTGATTTTGAGTGCAGGCTACCAAATGCATTTCTTGCTGATCCCCCTTTAGACGATGTGGTCGCAAAGAGTTTCGAGTTGGGTAGCAGAGGTCAACTTAAGAATCTGAGATACTCTCTCAGCGCCTTTCATACTACAAATCACGACGATATATTATTTCAAACAACTGGCCGGTCTACTGGACTATTCGCCAACGTCGATAAGACACTGCGGAAAGGATTTGAAGGGTCCATTAGCAGTGAAATTCAACGCTTCAATTGGATGCTATCGTACAGCAATATCAATGCTAGCTTTGAAGATAGTTTTAATGCACTAAGCCCCAACCATGACTTTGCCGATGATGATGGTGAAATACAAGTTCGAAGCGGCGATAAAATCCCAGGAATTCCTGAGCATCAATTCAAATTTTTGGGCAACTACGAGATCAGAGACGGTTTGCATGTTGGTTTTGACATCGCGCGAAATAGTAGCCAGATTTTAAGGGGCGATGAATCGAACCAAATGGGTGAAATTGACGGGTACACAGTGGCTAATTTACGCCTCCGCTATGCAATTAGTGAAAGCCTAGAGATATTCGCAACTGTTCAAAACCTTTTCGATAAAGAGTTCGAGACTTTCGGCCTACTAGGGGAGGAGCCCAACGAACTCGAAGTCCCAATTATTGAAGACCTCGAGACGCCCATCTTCTTGGGAGCTGCTGCTCCCCGAGCGGGCTTCATCGGCATCAGCTACAGTTTTTGAAGTCAACAAAGGAACTATTTTGAAACTCGCAAAACAATTAGATCATTTAGGAACCGAAACCGCCTTCGCGGTATCTGCCGCGGCTGCTGCATGGGGAGCAAAGGGAAACAAAATCTATCCCTTCCATTTGGGGGACATTAATCTACCAACCCCTGCGAATATTGTGGAAGCTATGCAGAAAGCGATTGGTGATGGTTACACCGGCTATTGCCCTGGCGCCGGAATACCAGAGTTGCGCGATGCACTCGCCAGGGATATCGGCACAAAAAGAGGTCTCCAATATAGCGCTGAAAATGTTTCTGTACAGCCAGGAGGAAAACCGGTCATTGGCAAATTCCTCGCGACTGTTATGAATCCGGGCGACGAAGTGTTGTATCCAAACCCTGGGTATCCTATCTATGAATCCCAAATCGAATACCAAGGTGGAATAGCGATTCCATATGGTTACATAGAGACGGAAACCGGTTTTAATCTTGATCTCGAAGCAATCAAAAACTCTATCGCTCCAACAACCAAAGCAATCATCTACAACAATTTTCAAAACCCTAATAGCGCAGAGTCATCCGATAAAGAGATGGAAGAATTAGCTGAACTATGCATAAAGCACGATCTGTGGGTTCTAAGTGACGAAGCTTATTTTGAGATACAATACAGTGGTAAGCCTCGTTCTATTGTAAGCCTGCCAGGCATGAAGGAGAGGACAGTAATTCTCTACACGTGCTCAAAGCGATTCGCAATGACAGGTTGGCGATTAGGTGCGGCAGTGGGGCCCAAAAACGCAATCGATATAATTAGTAAATTCAATACCAATATCGAATCGTGCACTACGCATTTTATCCAGCGCGGCATGATCGAAGCCCTAGAGGGAAGCACTGCAGGTCCAGACGAAATTCTAGCCGAACTGCGCAAACGTCGGGACGCTGCCGTAGATGGCCTTAATGCCATCGAAGGCATTTCAGTAACTGCACCTAATAGCACTTTTTATTTGTTTCCAAACGTTAGTTCAGTCATGCAACGGAAGAGTATCAGCGACGTAAATATCTTGATGGAGCAAGCACTCACTGAAACTAGTGTCTCATTCTGCACTCGCAAACATTTCGGCAGGACAGTTGAAAACGAAATGGGTGATTACTTAAGATTTGCTTACTCGGGTATTGATGTTGGAGACATAAATGAAGGCATGAAGAAATTGAAATTGTTCTTTGAAAGCTAGTTGCTCTTTTATTCTGCAGTGGTAAATGTCGGATCTGAAACCTTTACCTTAAGAACCCAAAAACTTTGGTCTGCGTTTTTCCAAGAAGGCTTTTCTACCCTCTTGATAATCTTCACTCAAAAAGCAATTGTTAACCATCTCGTCTATGTAAGTTGGATTTTCCTGACCTGGATCCTTAACCACCTCTCCAACGGTAGCTTTGACTGCCCTAATAGTTAAAGGTGCATTAGCAACAATTCTATCTGCATACTCAAGCACAGTTCTCTCCAGCGTCTCAACGCTAACCACAAAGTTTATTAACCCTATTCTAAGTGCCTCACTTTCGTCCAAGAAACGTGCAGTAAAAAGTATGTCCTTAGCGCTGGAAGGTCCCACGATAGACTCCAAGGTTTTTACCGCCTGATAACCATAACCAAGGCCTAACTTGGCGGCTGGAATCCCAAATTTCGAATTTTCAGATGCAATGCGAATATCAGTATT
Source organism: Gammaproteobacteria bacterium (assembly GCA_002714195.1). GTDB lineage: Bacteria > Pseudomonadota > Gammaproteobacteria > Pseudomonadales > Pseudohongiellaceae > UBA9145. The sequence continues at coordinate 11,757 of PAWK01000001.1, forward strand.
TAACGCAATTGCCAGTCCGCCCCCGATACAGAAACCTCGAATCATTGCCACGACCGGTCTAGAAAAATTCGCTAGTTTTTCTAAAGCATCATCAAACGCTGCCTCATATGCGTCGCGGTCTTTTTGATTCGAGCGTTTCTCCTCAAATTCTGAAATGTCAGCGCCGGAAACAAAAGCTACATCTCCTGCACCTTTTAGTATTAACACTCTTACCGAGCGTTCTTCCTCTAGTTTTGCCAAGATTTCGCCAAGGCCCTGCCACATCTCGAGCGACATCGCATTGCGCTTCTCTGGCGCATTGAAAGTTATCCATGCGATACCATCTCTTACTTCAGCTAACATTTTTGGTGTTGGCGATTCAATTATCATTTTTTCACCCAGTAGTTGATCTAGTTCGTTACATGAATTTTTATAACACCATTCGATTTCAACTTTTCTATGGCGTCTTCACTATAGTTCAATTCTCTAAGAATTTCGTTGGAATCAGCGCCAAGCTCTGGTCCCGCCCTTTCAAAAAGCCGCTCTTGCCTGACATTGGACATAGTAATGGGTGACCTCAGAAGGGGCAGCTCTCCCAACTCTGGATGTTTTGCCTCTTTTGTCATCTTAAGAAACTTTACGTGATGATCATCAAAAGCCTCCCCTATATTATTTATCGGACCGCAGGGAATACCGACAGAGTTCATCTTTTCGACCAACTCCGTTGAGGAAAATTCTGAGGTAATACTGTTCACCTCTTCCCATAATACTTTCCGATTTTTTAACCTGCCTTCAACAGTAGAATAATCCTGTTTACTCGCTAAAGTATCAGCCCCAGCGACCTCACAAAAGGCTCTCCACATTTTATCCGTGCTAGCTGCCAGATTAACTTGTCCGTCTTTAGTGTAGAAAACGCCCATCGGAGAGAGCGTTGGATGATTATTACCTTCCTGCTTTGGTATTTCACCATTCATTGTGTAGCGTGCTGCCTGGAAGTCCAGCTTGCAAAGCATAGATTCTAATAGCGATGTATGAACCCATTGGCCCTCTCCGGTTTTTTCTCTATGCAATAACGCTAGCAGTATTCCTTGACCTAAAAACATTCCTGCAGAAGTATCGCTAACCGCTATACCCACTCGCATTGGTCCACCCTCAGGGTCACCAGTAATCTTCATCAAACCACTCATCCCCTGAATCACTTGATCAACTGCTGGACGCTGTGCGTAGGGCCCCTCCTGCCCAAAACCCGAAATGCTTGCATAGATTATTGAAGGATTGTTTTTTTTACATGACGCATAATCGATACCTAATCGATTTTTTACATCAACACGAAAATTTTCCACTATCACATCGGCTTTTTTTGCCAGATCCATAAATACTTTCAGACCTTGTTCAGTTTTGAGATTTAAGCAGAGGCTTCTTTTATTTCGATGAAGGTTTTGAGAATCAGGACCTTGTCGGCTTCCTGCAATGTCGCCCTCAACCGGGGCTTCTATACGGATTACGTCGGCCCCCCAATCTGATAGCAGGCGAACCGCTGTCGGGCCAGCCCTGGCAATAGTTAGATCAAGGACCATGTAGTCAGAAAGCGGGAGTGCTTTTTCTGTTGTCTTCTTATTCACGTTCTGATTTGCAACGATTATCCATTTTTAAATTTATCTTGCTAAGTTCGCTTCAATTTCCTGACGACGAGCGCCCGCTAGTATACCTGGCAGCGAATAATTACCCTCATGACATCCCGATTCATAAAGTCTCTGNCCTGTAGGCATCCTTTGTAAGGTTATCCGAGATTTAATCACTTCAGAGTAAATTTTAGGATCTGATATTTCAAATTCNAAAACTAATTCTCTTTCTGAAATGGGAGTATAACGCTCAGTTACCTCCAATAACTCGCTGGACCTCAATCTCCTATTGGACTGATCGGGTCTAAAAGATTTGGTATGAACAACAAGCGTGTTTCCTTCCCAGGAGCCAATTGAGTCTCCAAAAAATTTAGGGAAAGCNGGTTCAAAATGCCGNCTATTGATTCTAACAATACGAGGTGAGGTATGATATTCGCCGTANATTACCACGTAGTTTTTATTCTGGACTATCTGCATATTTCGCCAGGGNCCGTCNAGCGGTAATTGCACGATTAGAGGCAGCTGTCCTGGCACACCCAAGCATCTCTCGTTTGCGGGNCGATTTTCGGGGCCATCGAATCTTGTGAAACCAGAATTTGCACGAAGCGCAAAAATGTCCTGAGGGTTTTCCTCCAGATATGGCAACCTCCCATTATCTGGCTGCACTATCCTTGAAGTAAGGTACTCNCCAAAGACGGGNACGAACTTNGTAACTAGTCCATTGAAGTTAACATCTGACTGCTGCGTTATGATCCCTCCTAAAGGTGGAGGGCTCCTATCCGGAGNTAAAGGTTGGCTCGCTTTTTCGGNAGTTGTCTGNCTAGCTTTTTCTAATTCGCTAACTTCCTGTAACGAATATGTGCTTTTACTACCAAGAGAGTCNGGCCGCTCAAGCGGAGTCATCGTTTGGTCGGTCCACACCCCTTGAAGGTCCGGATGACCAAATTCAGTTAGTGGAACCGAATAAGACGAAACCATCTGAGAAAAGCCCGCTCTTCCGCAAACGATAAAGAGTATGATAAAGCAGACTTTTACGTTCCTATCGATGGCACTCATAGCTTTTTCATAATTGTTATAATATTTAATGTTTTACCAATCTAAACAGTATTATACTGGCTTTAACTCATCAAACCATCCAGTCTAGCCAAATATGGTTCAAGTTTATGAGTCAGAGTCTGTTTAGCTAATTATCTTTATTACAATAATAACTAATGAAAAAATACATGATTTTCAAATCTTTAAAAATGATCGTAGCTGCAGCCTTCCTTGCAGCATGCTCGGCTGCTATTGAACCACCAAACGGAATGATCGAGTGGTCACTAGCAAATACAACAGGCAGCAAGGTAACTATGAGCGTTTATGATAAGGTTTGTAACCGCAATTATTTCAGGGTTNCTGTACCTAGGGCACGAGAGAAGCCAATTTCGACATGCGCAGATACTAACGGNAAGGCCGATGTTAGGTACAGAAGATACAGCTACAAAATGAGCGANGATAATCCATGGATCGACACCACCGTAGCAGCAAACCAGGCGTTAATGATTCGCTAAGCACCAATGCGCTTTCGGTCTAATTCATCAATATCCTGATAGCTGATTCACAAACTAATTTGACATTAAAAATTCGACTGCCTTGTCTGGAAAGTCTGTAAAAATCCCATCTACGTCGGCATCAAGGAAGTGTTGCCTTAATAGTTCATCAAAATTACTTGCATAAGAAGGCACTTGCCCTGGGTCCATCCTATAAGTATACGGGTGAACTTTTAATCCCTCAGCATGGGCGCGAGAAACGAGAGGAGTAATCTCTACATTTGCAGTAGTAGATGAACGAGAAATTATGAGCCCCTTTTCAGGGCCGATCCCGTCAGCAAAGCTAGATAGCTTTCGCATGCCATCTGCCTCAAACATCCATGAATAACGAGTCTCATTACCGATAAGCTGAATTAAGTTAATGTCTGTTCCTGCATCTGGAAGAATTTCATTTCTTATTTTCTTCAGCTCTTCAAAACTGAAAGTTTGTAAAAATACCTTATGACTTTTAGAGGTATAGCCATATTGCTTTAAGATCTTGACCACCGCTGTGCTTATGTCCTTACCNTCACTTCGATGAAATTCTGGCTGCTTGATTTCCGGNTAAATGCCAACATCCTTGCCTGTTGATACGTTTAGTCCTTGGATGAGCTGTAATTCCTCCTCGAAAGTAGGAATACGGAATGACGATGAATCCAAGGGGAATCTATTCCTGTACCCTTGAATTTTTNTATCCCCCTCTCGACGAAANCCTTCAGTCGCTGACAAGGANCGAATTTCAGCTAGAGTGAAATCNATAGCGTAGTATCGCCCATTATCCCTCGACCTATCTGGAAACTTCTCCGCAACATCTGTAGTCCTGTCTAACGTAACATCATGTAATACAATTAAAACTTCATCTTTTGTCATCACAACGTCTTGTTCTATNTAATGAGCCCCCATCGCGTAAGCCATTGCCTTTGCGGCCAAGGTATGTTCTGGCAAATAACCACTGGCGCCTCTATGAGCTATAACTATTTTCTCTGCTGAGATTGTTTTAAGTGTCATCGATGAAGAAAGGAGAGCCACAAAAATTAAGAGTAAGCGCATTATTTTAGATTTTCTGAATTATTTTTTTTGTTTATAGTTTAGCAAGCATAGATTGCGATTCAATCACATGGCCATCTAAACACAAACTCCCTTAACTACCAAACCGATATCTTAGTTTTATCGCAAATGAATCTACTATCCTGTCGTTCCAGCCTCTCTCAAGTAGATCTCGAAAAGTAAAAAAACTATTCCCCGGCAAATTGGACCCTCTTGTGTAAACCACAAATAAGTCTGACAACGGCGCTATTTGCCATCGATAGCGCGCCTGAAAAGTCAGGCGGCTAATCACAAAGTCATCGGGATCATTATCTGGATTAACAATCGGCTTCAATCGCTCCAAACGTTGAGGATTTACCTGCCAAAAACGATCTTCGAAAGCTTTGAGCGAGTTCCATTGCAGAGTCAATCTGAACTGCTGACGCGCAGAAATGAAATAATTTGTATCGAGCTTGGGCGCCCATTGATGCGCCTCAAAGCTTGTATAGTTTCCTTTTCCTTGGTGGACAAGTAGGGCTTCAGTATCAGTGTAATTTAGCCCGAGGTCGAATGAAAATCTATCATTTGGACGCCAAACAATACCGGCTCCGCTGGTTATAATTTTTGGCCCTAAATCTTCTTGGGTAGCCTCTAAATTAAGTGACCAAGCTATGGTCTTCGCTGGGTTAGAACTAAAGTTAGAACGTAAGCTATATCTCTCGGGAATACGGAAATCTCCAGTTCCTCTGCCTAACCGATCGTCGATTCTCTTAGGTAGGTAAAGAAGTGTTAAGTCGAAAGTATCATTGTTAAGGTAATTCCAGGTACGACCAATTGATTGTCCATTTTGGACCGGGTTACCGTCAACGTTGTAGTTATTTATCAAAGAAATAGTAGTAGTTCTCGATTGAATTCCGGGTATGTCAGACTCAGTTAGCAGAAAATTATAATCTAGATTAACTTGTGAATTTCTGGTGAGAAAACCTAGATCATTCATGTCGAATTCATCATCGATATATGTTGCCCTCAGGATATGTTGAACCCCTTGACTTTGAATAAAACTTACGTCACCCAAAAAACCGGTGCCCGTAACACCGTCGACATCACTATGCATAAACTGACTATCTACGACCCATCTCTGATCGGCTGAAAAATAATGAGCATCTATCGTATTCACCGTAGCACTAACATCTGGATGAGAGACATCTGTCCCCATCCATCCTATGGAACGCCTCGCTCCTCCACTAGTGTTCTCATACAAAAGCCGACCTACTGTGAAATCTCTACCCTTAGCTTGCAGATTGATACGAGTACCATCATCTAAGGCGCCGCGTATTTCAGAATCATCTTCATAGGCTACCAATGCTCCATAGCGAAGGTTTCCGCTTTGTCCAGCAAACTTGGCAGCGCCCAATAATTCAGTCGGTTGGCTTAAATCGGTAGGTCTAACATTAACGCCCTTCGGGACATTGTATTTAGAAGCGCCGCCGATTCGTCTTGTATTGAGTATTGAGATTGGAGCGCCTGGGCCTACAAAGCGTTGACCTCGTCCGCCAATAGCTCGAGGACTAGTATTAAATATATCCTGCCCTTCTTGAAAGAAAACCCTTCTCTCTGGAAAAAAAACTTCAAAGGCGGTCAGGTTAACCACCACATCATCTGACTCCACGGTCCCAAAATCTGGATTCAAGGTTCCTGATAAAAGAGTATTCGTTGTAGGCCTCCAATAAATGTCGGCGCCGACCCTGCTATTAGTATCATGCCTTATGCCATCAAACACACTTGAGACGAAAGGATAAAGCGTTAGCTGTCTTCTCGGCTCAATGTCTTTGAGTAAATATTTTTTTGCTCCACTAATAAAAACATTCAGCGTATCTGGCAATGGTGGGGAGGTCCACACTTCTCCCCGTTGACCCAATGCTCGCCTAAATGCTAGCCCTATCTTCCGTTCACCTTCGACTTGCGGTAACGGCATCATCGACCAGGGCACATAAAATTCAGCGCTCCATCCCTCGTCTACAATCTGTGTGCGACCATCCCATGAACCGTCCCATTGAAGATTAAACCTTCTCTCTGGAAGAAGAGAAAAGTCAAACATGCTATCTCCCAAAGATAAAGATACACCGTATCCAAACAAGCCCTGCCCCGAGGCGTCTATTATGATGCCTATTGTATCTCTCTCGAGAAAAGAGTCCCTGCTAGTCATTCTCGCGACTAAAGTATCCTTAGGCTGATGATTCACCATTGAAAAGTAAATACCACTCTCCGTATAAAAGAACCGTATATCAGTTCTGTATGGCGCATCTTCAAGAGTATCTGGGTCAGAAATTTTCATGTCGTCGACAATAGGAATACTCTCCCAAATCGATTCATCGACAAATCCATCGAGCGTTATGTTGACTTCGTCATTATCGAACTGTGGAATTCTCGGCAATTCCTGAGAAAAGACTTCTACAGCAAATAATGGGGAGGCCAGTATGATAAATTTCGCGATGAGAAAACTACTAAAAACTCGTTTCACGTTTACCTTTGATAGGGAGGTTTGCAGTGGCAGCGGACTATAGCTCAATCTTCAACAGAACTCTTCAGCAGAAACAAATCGTTGCAATTGAATTGGTCCAATGGGGTTTAGCTTTGGAGGCGATAGTTTTTCTCAAAACTCGCAATTTCTAAGAAATTAAACATCAAATCGATAGCGAAGCTTGATCGCAAAAGAATCAACTATTCTGTCATTCCAACCTTGCTCAAGCAGGTCTTGAAAAGTGAAAAAGCTATTGCCCGGTAGATTTGATCCTCTAGTGTAAACTATGAATAGATCTGACAATGGTGCTATTTGCCACCTATAGCGTGCCTGAAAAGTCAGTCTGCTTATAACAAAATTATCGGGATCATTATCTGGATTCGCAACAGGCTTCAATCGCTCTAAACGGTTAGGATTCACTTGCCAAAATCGATCTTCAAAAGCTTTAAGGGAATTCCACTGCAAAGTGACCCTGAATTGCTGCCGCGCTGATATAAAATAGTTAGATTCCAATTTTGGAGCCCACTGATGTGCCTCAAAACTTGTGTAACTTCCATTTCCTTGATGGACAAGCAAGGCCTCTTGATCCGTATAATTCAGGCCAAGATCAAAAGAGAAGCGTTGGTTTGGGCGCCAAACCATCCCTACTCCACCTGTTATTATTTTAGGACCCAAGTCCTCCTGGCTTGCCTCTAAATCCAGAGACCAAGCCAAAATATTTGCGGGAGCTGAGCTAAAGCTTGACCTGACCCCGAACCTCTCAGGTATCCGAAATTCTCCTGTCCCTCTTCCCAATCTATCATCTACTCTTTGCGGAAAATACTGAAGGGTTAAATCAAAGGTCTCGTTACTGAGATAATTCCATGTCCTTCCAANAAACTGTCCAGCCAAGACAGAACTNCCATCTGTATTATATTGNTTGACTGACGTGAAGGTCGTTGTTCTCGATTGAATTCCAGGGATGTTCGATTCTGTTCGAATAAAATTGTAGTCTAAATTCATTTGCGAGTTTCGTGACAGGAAACCAACATCGTTCATATCAAACTCATCATCAATGTAGGTCGCTTTGATAAGGTGCTGTACTCCCTGACGAGGTATGTAACTCACATCTCCTANGAAGCCAGAGCCGGTAACTCCATCAACGTCACTATGCATGAATTGTCCGTCTAGCGCCCAGCGCTGATCGGCAGAGAAGTAATGAGCATCAATNGCATTGACCGTAGAGTTCACNTCNGGATNGGATACATCNGTGCCCATCCAACCAATAGATCGCCNNACTCCTCCNCTGGTATCCTCATATANAAGACGNCCAACNGTAAAATCGCGACCTGTAGCTTTTATATTCACCCTGGCACCGTCTGATAATGTTCCTTGTATCTCGGCATCATCCTCTGAGGCTAAGAGTGCTCCATAACGCAAATTACCACTCTGACCTGTAAACTTAGCGGCTCCAAATAAATCTGTAGGTTGGCTCAAATCAGTGGGCCTTACCTTAACGCCCTCTGGAACTTCAAACCGGGATGCTCCACCAATCCTTCTAGTATTTAAAAGGGAGATCGGACCACCCGGACCACCTCCGCCTCTTAGTCCAATAAGCGATCTNGGACTGGTATTGAATATTTCCTGGCCTTCTTGGAAGAATACGCGCCTTTCAGGAAAGAAAACTTCAAAAGCAGTAAGATTCACTACTACATCGTCTGACTCTACGGTACCAAAATCTGGATTAAGGGTGCTCGAAAGAAGCGTATTTGTCGTCGGCCTCCAATAAATATCCGCGCCAACTCGACTAGTAGCATCATGCCCTATTCCATCGAATACACTGGAAACAAAAGGATAAACAGTAAGCTGCCGTCGTGATTCAACGTTGTTAAGCGCATACTTCCTAAACCCGCTAAGAAATACATTTCGAGTCATCGGTAAGGGGGGCGAGCTCCAACGTTCACCAAGATCAGAAAAGTCTCTAATAAACGCTAAGCCTATTCTCCGCTCGATATCACTCTGCGGCAGTTGCATCATCGACCAGGGAACNAAAAACTCTGCGCTCCACCCNTCCTCTATAACCTGAGTTCGACCATCCCATGCACCATCCCANTGAAGATTCACTTGACGTTCCGGCAGAACTGAACCATCAGTCATACTATCGCCCAAGCCCATACGAAGAACATAGCCGTAACGACCCTCACCGGAAGCATCAATTGCAACACCTATTCCGTCATTTACAAAATCAAACGGGGACGCATCTCTAATTGTTAATCGTCTGACTACAGTATCAGCCGGTTGATGATTTATTATTCCGAAGTAGAGACCTCTCTCTGTGTAGAAGAAACGTATTTCAGTCTTAAACTGCGCATCCTCAAGTGTATCCGGATCAATTCTCTTCATCCCGTCTATGGCAGGGATGTTTTCCNATGTTCGTTCATCAACAAACCCGTCCAGCGAAATGTTTACTTCACGCTCCGCTAGACGCTTAATCTCAGGTATTTCCTGGGCAGAAACTGAAAAAACATGAAAAGCAGTGGAAGCCACCAAAGCTTTTAGAGCAAGAGAGCGTTTATTGGATTGTTTCACTTTTACCTTCGGGGATATNAGTGTTGGGAGCGGACTATAGCTGAATCTTTAGCGGATTTCTTTTGTAGAGACAAATAATTGCAATTGCCAAGTTCCATCCTTTACAGAATGGGAGAAGTTAATATCCGCTAGGGTCTCTGAGGCTTGAAGGAGTTAAACACCAAAACGATAGCGCAGTTTTATAGCAAAAGAATCGACTATCCGATCATTCCAACCCTGCTCAAGTAAGTCTTGAAAAGTATAAAAGCTATTACTCGGNAGATTAGACCCNCGTGTATAAACGATGAACAAATCAGATAACGGAGCTATTTGCCACCGATAGCGGGCTTGAAAGGTAAGCCGGCTAATCACGAAATCGTCGGGTTCATTATCTGGATTAGCAACAGGCTTCAGTCGTTCTATGCGGTGCGGATTGACTTCCCAAAAGCGATCCTCAAAAGCTTTTAGTGAATTCCACTGAAGAGTCACCCTAAACTGCTGTCGAGCAGAGATAAAATAATTTGAATCTAACTTTGGCGCCCACTGATGTGCTTCAAAACTCGTGTAGTTGCCATCTCCTTGGTGCACAAGCAAAGCTTCTTGGTCCGTATAGTTTAAACTGAGATCAAAGGAGAAACGGTCGTTAGGACGCCAAACAACTCCAGCTCCGGTAGTTATAGCCTGCGGACCTAAGTCGTCCTGCCCTGCGTTAAGGTTAATGGACCACGCAAGGACATTCGCTGGATTAGAATTAAAACTAGTGCTTAAGTTGTAACGATCTGGAAGGCGAAAATCGCCTGTGCCTCTACCAAGCCTGTCATCCACTTTCTTTGGAGCATAGCGAACCGATATATCGAAAGTGTTATTGTTGAGATAGTTCCATGTCCTCCCTACAAAACGACCAAGCGCTACAGGGTTTCCATCATCAGCATTGTATTGGTTTATCAGGCCATATGTAGTGGTTCTTGACTGAAGACCAGGTATGTCAGACTCGGTAAGTACAAAGTTATAATCTAAATTTTGCTGCGAATTTCTAGTAAGGAAACCTAGATCGTTCATATCGAACTCATCGTCTATGTATGTAGCTCTCAAAATATGCTGTGCCCCTTGGCGCGGCACGTAGCTAATATCACCTAAGAAGCCAGAACCGGTCACCCCCTGAACGTCACTGTGCATAAATTGTCCGTCTAATGCCCAACGCTGGTCAGCTGAAAAATAATGAGCATCAATAGCGTTAACCGTAGCATTAATATCGGGATGCGAAACATCCGTACCCATCCAACCGATAGACCGACGGCTACCACCGCTGGTGTCCTCATAAAGAAAACGCCCTACCGCAAAATCCCGCCCCGTAGCCTGCAAATCAACACGAGTACCATCAGATAATGTCCCCTGAATTTCCGGGTTATCCTCCGAGGCCAAAAGCGTTCCGTAACGTAAGTTGCCATTTTGTCCGGTAAATTTTGCCGCACCCAACAGGTCAGTCGGCTGGCTTAAATCTGTCGGCCTCACAGTTACACCATCAGGAACCTCAAACCGTGATGCGCCGCCTATCCGCCTTGTGTTCAAGAGAGAAATTGGCCCCCCTGGCGGACCTCGAAACCGGCTTCTACCAGAACGTGGACTCGTATTGAAGATCTCTTGCCCCTCTTGAAAAAATACGCGCCTCTCTGGGAAAAAAACTTCAAACGCGGTTAGGTTTACGACCACATCATCGGACTCTACTGTTCCAAAATCTGGGTTTAACGTTCCCGATAAAAGTGTATTAGTAGTAGGACGCCAATAGATATCTGCACCAATCCGACTATTAGCATCGTGGCGAATGCCATCGAACACACTGGATACAAAAGGATAAACAGTCAATTGCCTTTGAGGCTCAATGTTACTCAGTTCATACTTTTGGAAACCACTTAAGAAAACGTTCCTCGTCATCGGCAGGGCTGGAAATCCCCACCTCACACCTTCCTGCGCTAAATCTCTACTGAAAGATAGCCCTATCCTCCGATCACCATCAGTCTGAGGTAACTGCATAATAGACCAGGGGATAAAAAACTCAGCGCTCCATCCCTCTTCAACAATTTGAGTGCGTCCATCCCAAGCTCCATCCCATTGCGGATTAACCTGAACTTCGGGCAGCAACGAAAAATCAAACTGGCTATCGCCAAGTCCCATCCGCATCCCATAGCCATAGCGTCCTTCACCTGACGCATCTATGGCTATGCCAATGCCATCTGTCACCACGTTAAAAGGCGGCGTATCCCGAGCTTGTAATCTTGAAACAACTGTCTCTTGGGGCTGATGATTGACGATTCCGAAGTAAAGTCCACTTTCAGTATAAAAGAAACGAATATCCGTTCTATAAGGGGCATCCTCAAGAGTATCAGGTTCGACTATCTTCATNCCGTCCACTGCTGGAACACGTTGCCAAACCGCTTCGTCCACGAAACCATCCAGTACAATTTTAACCTCGGTCTCCTCAAACTGAGTAATACGAGGTAGTTGCTGAGCAAACACGTCAGCGCTTAAAGAAGCGACAAGAGATGTCAGCAAAAATTTCGTAATCAATAAGTTAGTTTTAATTGCTACCACGACAGCCTTTGTGAGTGGAGGTTGTTGAAACCGCGAGCGGANTATAGCTGAATCACTGACTAATTTCTTTTTCAGAAACACTTAGTTGCAATTAANAGTCATAAANTTTACTGACTAGCTTGGTTATTAAATAAGACTGTCCTAATTTGTCAGAAAATATCCTTGCTTTGCCTTTTTTTTGCCCCCGCGAAACCTCAAGTGTATTTTTTAATGTAGTTTTTGAACAAATGAAATCGACTACTTATGAAATGGAATAAAAAACAGCAGAACGTTCTTTTCGTTGAAGATGAAAAAAAGTATAACTGGTCAAATGTCCAGCCGGGTTTAAATCGGCGATTGATTTATNTCTCCCTACTTTTTTTGGCCGCCGCAATTTTATTTAGTGCTTTACGTTGAGCTAACGTGCCTTCAAGGTTGCTTCAATAGAAATCATTTGGCCTTCACGGAGGACATCGATAGTAATCGTATCGCCAGGGCCTGATTGCCTTAGAAGATTGGAGTAAGATTGCATATCTTCGATTGCGTCACCATCGTAATTTAATAAGACATCTTGCGCCTTTAGACCAGCCTCTTCGGCAGCACCACCTGGAGTAACTCCGGATATTCGAACTCCCTCACCCGAATATGCAAAATCCGGCACAGTCCCAAGACTTGCAGAACGCTCACCGGGTTGTCTTTGTACTTCGATTTTTGCCGCGTTCTCTAGATTCACTCTTAAGGGGTCAGTCCGGTCCCCTAGGTATGCAACAGCCTCTTCCAGCCATANGGAAATATCAGACATACCTGCAAAGTCTAACTTATTAGCCGTATCGCTTGGCTCGTGAAAGTCAAGGTGTATCCCGCTGAACAAATGTATCGCTGGAATACCCGCATTCAGAAAACTGACGTGATCGCCACTTGGTATAGTTTCAGCTAGGAATTCAGAAGCTACTCCCACTGTAAAGCCAATCCCTTGAGCTATAAACGGCCATTCATAGGCTGACTCTGACCCGAATATTTGAAGAGTTTTCCCCTCCAATCGCCCTACGGCGTCAAGGTTAATCATTGCGAAATAATCTTCAGATATAAGTCCCTCTGGTGGATTTTCGATGAAATGCTGGGATCCTAGCATCCCACTCTCCTCACCACTGAATGCAACAAAAATTATGGGTCTTTGAGGTGTATAAGCGCGAGACAGCTTTGCTGCCACCTCTATCAAAATACTTATACCCGAAGCATTATCGTCAGCTCCTGGATAAAGAGTACCATTTTCATCTATTCCTATGTGGTCATAATGCGCGCCTATAATAACCGGCTTCGAATCTAATCCTTCGTTGGCTCCGCGAATCACTCCGATAACATTAGATAGCATTATCTCATCCGATCCTAAAACGCTTTGACCCCATTTATGCTGATATTTGTCATTTAGGGGTTCCAANCCCGCCATGCGAAATTGCTCAGCTATATAGCTNGCTGCTTTCTCGATTCCGCTGGTACCAATTTCTCGTCCTTGCATATCGTCGTCGGTTAACTCGGTGACATGCCGAGACAAACGTTCGGGCAGGTATTTAGGTGGCAGGGTTGTCAGTGTTTTCTGTACTGGCAAAGATTCGGGATTTATTGAAAAACCACTCCCCTCTTTAACCCACTGCATAGGAGAATTGGGACTAGACCAGACCCCTTTGACGTCGTTAGTCGGCTCACCTCCCGTAAAACTTAGGTAAGAGTATTTNCCATAATGCGGCAGTTTTTCAATCATGCCAGGCATTGCAATCATATCGTCGACATGAATCCAGCCAACCGCTAACTCGGGATCATCAGGATGCCGTCCAATTAAGACCGTACTTCGATTTCCATACTCAACNTCTCCGCTGACAAACTGCACACCATTGTCAAGCTCAGATACACCATACAGACTGGTTGTTGAAAAAATTTCACTCGCAAAATGATTATCTCGCCCAAGGATCCAGACTGCTCGATCTTCGGGTAATGACTGAATTGTATCCGCATATAGAATTTCAAAATCAGATCGACCGCCAAATTCCTCGGCAAGACGGACCCAATGTTGTCTGTTACTGTCAGGCAGAATGAATGCGATGCGAGAGGATCCAAAAAGCTCACCTACCGTGGGGGGAGTCTCTTCTCTGTCTAGTTGTCTGAATACATCGAAATAGGGATCAACCAAAACCGCCTCCAAGCGGTCATAGTCCTCTACAAAAAATCCATCTATCTTTTGNGAAAGAGAAACATCAAATAATTGAGGCTCTTCTTCATCTTCGTAGAATATGGCAACAGGCACTTTTAAAANGTAGGGNTCGTCAAAATTTGTTTGCGCGAAAATTATCCTCGCCCTATTACTAGTCGCCTCCTCCACAGAAATGGATAACTCCGGTGCACCAANGCGATTGACCCACTGATCGAAAAATACTGACAAATCAGTCCCGCTTAAGGATGAAAAAAGCCTCTCAATGTCAGCAAAAGAAGTTCTCTTGTATTTATATTCTGAGTAAAGCGTCCGTAAACCCTGAATAAATAAATCGTCACCCAGTTCGGTCCTTAACATGTGCCAGAGCATGAGAGTCTTGCCGTAACCAATAGCCTGCGAAGCAGCAGAGTTTCGCGAGGTGAATTCTGATAGAGGAAAGTCAGATGCATCCGAGACATAGTTTTTATAACGTGCCAACATCTCTTTTCGATATTCATGGCCTGCGCCATTTAGAGCCCTAAATAAATGGTCCGCCAGGTATGCGGTTAATCCTTCACTCCAGTTCCCAGATTCATAGTCGGGATAGACGCTGTTACCCCACCAGTTGTGAAGAATTTCGTGGGGATAGGAAGATTCGAGAATGAATGGGAATCGGATTATCTGTTCGCCCAGCAGGGTAAAAGAAGGCATGCCGTACCCTGTTTCCCAGAAATTTTCGACAAGTGCAAACTTGCTAAATGGATATTCCCCAAGGAGTGGCTCATAAAGGTTAAGATANCTCTCTGTCGCATCCATATANTTAGTAGCAAGGTTGGAATCTGGGGTTCGTAGATACGCTAGAACTTCAATATCATCTGCTTGAACCGAATACTCAGTAAACTCGGCTGCAATCAGATAGATCTCTTCCATTGGATCATCACTTCTCCATCCGTTTTCTCCATTTCGATCGCCTTGACTGACAGCTTTCCACTGGGAAGCGGTATCTGCGAATTCAACCTCCATTTCAAAGGTGATAAATGAGTCGTCAAAAAGAGGGACCCACGCACTAGCATAATTTAGGTAAACTCCAAGCTCATCAATTATTCCAGAGGTTTCAGAAAAACTCTGTGCATATTCCTCGCTATTTTGTTCCGCTAAATCATAAATTGAACCATTGTAGACTAGTCGTATTTGGCGTGAGCGCGCATTGTTTCGCGCTGAGTAGGCGCTTGTGCTTGCACCTAAAACGCCGAGNGTATCGTCGCTATCNNGCGAGTTTGACAATCGCAAGACATCAACTGANGCGTCCGTAATAGTAAGGTCACTGTTCAATCTAAATTGTTGAACATTTGTTCTATAACTATCTGGTATAGTGATAGTGTCCTCAACGTTGATTTGTCGANTCTTTGGATCCAAGAAGACCTTTAAATTATGATGAAANACTGGATCTGGCTCNGGATTGAGATTTTCAGACCCTTGCGCCCCCGCAANTGAGTATAAACCTNCGAAGAATACGTATATGAATAANCGCTGCAAATTNATTTTACCTCTCATCAGTCAAGATAGAGTAATTCAAGAGCCCGNCGATGATTCCACTGAGCNTAGTGTATCTGAGAGGTCCCGTCAGGGGTTCTCGTCGTGCTCCAAGCNAGGNTTTCTCCATCTGGNGAAAAGACCGGGAGAATATCGGTACCTTCAGTNTTNGTNACACGAACTGGTGGATTTANGCCTTTAGTATCAANCATGAAAAGTTCAAAATTNGCATGGCCAAGAATATTGCTAGAATAGATAATGTATTTTCCACTGGGATGAAAATAAGGGCCCCAAGCCACCATTGCATCTGCTGTTAATTGCCTCTGGTTTTTCCCATCGACATCCATTACCCAGATCTCCGCGCTATTCCCATCGGGATTAAAACGCCGCCAAACTATTTGTGTGTCGTCCGCGCTAAAAAATGGACCGCCGTCATAGCCAGGAGAATTAGTTAGCTTTTCTATGTTACTGCCATCCGCATCCATGATGTACAGATCCATAAAATAGGAGCTGTCGTCATCAAAGAGTTTTTGCTCTGCCTGGCTGAGAAGTCGATCATACGCCTCGCGATTCGAAGCGAACAGTATCTTGCTCCCATCACTTGAGTAGGAACCCTCGGCGTCGTAGCCCTCAGTATTTGTTAAGTTCACTAATCCACTGCCGTCAGAATTTGCTTGATAGATATCATAATGACTATCGTAGTCCCATCCATATGGACGATCGATCCCGCTTTCACGAATTCTTATTTCCTCAGCCTGCTTTGCAAGCGCTTGGGGATCTTCATGCGTTGAAGAAAACATGACTATTTCTGAGTTAGGATGGATCCAAGGGCAGGTTGTGAGTCCCACTCCGGGAGATACAAGAGATGTATCTCCTGTGTCTAAATCTTGAACAAAGATCTGGTAGAAAGGATTATTTCCCGGAACCTCACTCTGAAAAATAAGCTGACTTCCATCGGCAGAAAAGTAACCCTCTCCCGAACGAAGGCTGTCCGTAATAAGCTGATGAGTCCCGATGATTAGCTCAGATTCATATTTCGTATCAAACCCAACTGGAGCAACAGGTTCTTCATAACTGGTCGCACCAGCATAACCATCAGCTGCACTGTCTGGCTGAGCAAAAGAACTATTCGCTATTATTCCGCATACCAACATGCTTAATGTGGAGATTGGTAAAACGAAAGCAGATATTAATGTCTTCATAATTTTAAGTAGACCTAAACAAATTGAAAATTTTTATGCTGGGGGAAAACGCCAAAGAGCCCACCAGTATGGATAAATACGATATTTTTAGCCCCTTGGAGTCTTCCGCGATCGCCTAGGCTAAGCTCACTAACCATGCCATGGAACGCCTTGCCAGTATAGACTGGATCAAGGAAGACACCCTCTACTTTAGCGAGATTGGCTATGGTTTTAAAGACTATATCCTCGGCTTCCCCGTACGCGGGGCCCATGTACCCTTCTAAAGTTAAGATATTGAGGTCAGTTTCGTCAAATTCTACTTTGTAACGCTGTTTCCATAGGGACACATCTGCTCTTATCTTGTCCTTAAAGTAACTCGCGTCGTCACAAACATTAAAGGCTACAACTTTAGT
>PAWK01000085.1 GCA_002714195.1 Gammaproteobacteria bacterium
ATTATTATCAATTATAGTTTCTGTGCTATAATTAATTCTAGATAATACATTTGTGAAACGCATGCCATAACTGGCCCAATTTATAGTTGGATTTAAAGTATCCCCAATTCCAAATGTCCCCCGAAAAGGAAAATCAGTAACTGATCCCGCAAATCTTACACCTTCCTCGAATTCCTTATTAATATTTCTAGTAATAGTCAGTGTCGATGGAATAAACGTATTTTTTGCAACGCTTGGCTGCACATTACTTAGAACCGTTGCCTGAGGATATACATTACCCAATTCACTTATCAGGTAAATAGAACATGTTTCATTAGTTTCCTCTATCCTGTTAGTAACGCTCGTCTTAAGTTCTACCGCAAACAAATCCAAAGGCCCTATAGGCAAACCATACACTCCATCATCGCTGTTTAGTTTAGGAGTTATTGAAATAGAATTATTTCTATTATTGACAAATATACCTTGACCAAACCATCGCTCAGTAAGTTGGTCACCTTCCCCTTCTAATATGTAGTTAAAGTTTACATGCGGCTGAAAATCAGGTCCTTCTCTATCAACCCTTCTTGAAAAACCAGAGGCACCAACTATGCTCCAATTTATATAACTGCCATAGTGTGCTATAGGATATCTAACCTGCATCGGCTTATCGAATAAATTATAATTATCGTATATCAAGTTTTTCGGGGAAACTAACTCTGTTACGCTATATGATGGAGAAACAACTGATACACCTACATCGCTTCCAGATGCATAAACACCTGACCCAGGTGAAACCGATACCTGCCCGCCCCCCCAATAAACATCATATAAACCCCAATCAGTCTCAACCTGACCAAAATTTCTTTTATCTTGATAATTACCCAATAGACCATAATGAGACGGTTCGCCCACTTCATTTAAGCCTGCTTCAAAATCTCTGCCAGATTTTATATTTAATGTCCCCCTAGATAAATCGACATTTAGACCATTCAAAATTATTGAGTTTGAGTTCGTAACAATTATTTGGCCCTTATTATTCAAGTTTTTAGCATTTATCACCACGTATCCAAAATCATTTTCAGACTTTGTTGAGATTATTCTTCCTCCCACATTATTTTTAAATGATTCTAATGGAACCCTATTTACTCCAGAGTCATTATTTCCCGAAGAAGTATTGTTAATTGATAAATTGTTATTAAATTGAAACTGTCCTGAATTTTCAAAACTCTTTAGATCATAAAAATTATAATCAACTCCGTCTTCAAGGTTTAAATGGAACTTTCCATTATTTAAAAATTTACTTACTGTGAGTAATTTATTTGTCAATGATATATTATTTACAAATTCATCATCTTGCTGCCCATGCAAAGAGGTAATGGATAAAAATAATAAATTACATAATATGATTCTTATAAATTTCATTTTAGAATAATTTTAACTTACTCAGTTGTTTTGTAAATTTCTTTCTCTAAATCTAAAATAGTTTGACTATTTGGGAAGATTAAAGGTTCTTTCATCTTTGCGTCATAGTGCCCCCAAATCCAACCAGGACTTTGATTTTCTTCGTTAAGAAAATATCCATTATCTAAATCCCAGTGAATACCAATTTTATTAAATGCGAATATTATATTACCAGGTGACTGTATTACGCCAGGTCCATCTAACCCAGCAATCTGAAAACCATTTAAAAGGTTATTATTCACCATTGATGCGGCAGTCAAATTTGTGGCTGTAATTGTTGGAGGAGCATTAAATGCAGTAAAAGTAATATCAGGTCCATTAAAGAATTTTATAAATGTACCTGTTTTCTTGACGCTATTCTCAACATAATCTAAATTATATGTGTATGAAGGCAATACTACATTTGTTACTGCTGTCACAGAATTTGGAATAATGTAATTAAATGTTTGTTTTGTTAAATTTGGATATTTATATTTGTTTATAAATCTTTCTTGAGAATAATTCGTTGTTACCAATGAATCACCTTGCATTCTCAAATATCGTATTTTATCAATTCCACCTACTAATAGTGAATTTGTTTGTAATACAATTGGGTGAGCTAGATATGCATGATTTGTGCTTTGCCATACCTCGTCTTCCATAAGACCTACAAAATTTGTTATTACTCCACCCCCTGCTCCAAGACCTCCACCTTGGCCAGGTAAATTACCACTAGGATTAGCTAGGCTGTTAGTGTCAGTTATGATGTTTGTAAGAGTGTTAACTTTTTCAAATTGCATATCAGTAAAATGATATCCAATAACATTTGTTGTTGGTAATATAATTATTTCACCATGCGGATATGGATCATTCTTTATTGTAACCGTATAATTTGTCGTAGTTGGAATTGAACCAACAACACTCCAAAGGGGAGCTTTTGGAACAACTTCCCAAGAACGATATTCAACCATTGATTTATCTTCAGGAACATGAATATTTGTTATAACATTCGCAAATATATAATCAAATTGAGGTTTAAATGTACGAACTTTATTAGTTAGATATACTAATGTTGGAGGCTGACCAACTGGCGTCCAGGGAAAATTTGTTAGATATGGTGTAACATTTGTAGCCCACCCCATACTCCAATTAACATTAGTTTTTAGTATGACTAGAGGTGGAACTGCAATATTAGTATTTAATGGCCCCCACCATTGATTAGTACTAACGAATTGACGAAACGCAAAAGTAGTATTTGTGACTGATTCTTTTGAAAACCACCTCAAATCAATACTGTAAACTGCTGGATTAGTTATATTTGGCTGATTTGTAATGATTTGAAATGTATTTGGAGGCAAATTTTCTATATTAAAATTGTCTTTTCTATATAAATATCTAAGCCCTCCTATATCATCTCTTGTTGCATTCTCTATAAATCTGCCAGCATTTAATCTCGGAAATCTATTATCACTTGTACCTGCCAATGTCGCAACTGGCTTAGTGATGTCAACAGGAAATGGTAACGCATTGGTTCCACCGTTAACTACCCATGATAATAATGAACCATTTACATATTTACTGGGGCCGTAACTTATTGGATCCCAATTCCTTAATACAACGGAACCAAATTCTAACTGATAGGCTGTATCTTCTGGACTCCCCAATCCCATATAACCAAAAAGTTCGCTAATAGCATAAGATTTGATATCTAAAATTCTATCATTATAAGCCCTCGCATGAAATCTGTCCGGCCTAGTTGGATAATTCCAAAGATTAATTTCGTCGTGAGCGGCTGGTGGATAATTAGTTTTAATAGATGAAGCTGCTGGTAGTGCATTTAGCATTCCCATAGCTTTTTCAATTGCAACAATACCATTAGATCCAAAATAATTAATGAATGATTCATCATATGTGTACGTCACATATGGTGTATTCCATCTATATTCTTCCCCTAAATTATTTGCCTGTAGCCGGTTTGTACCATTTGCAAGCGTGAAGGCATTAGCCGCTGTATTACAAAAAACAGAAACAGCAATAACTAAATTTAATTTATTTTTTATCAAAAAATTCAACATGATACTATTTGATTTTTTGTATCCTGTAAAAACTCAAATCGTCTACAAATTGCAAACTAATTCCCGTTCTGTTCTCCAAAGCTATAATAGGTTCAAATATATTTTGCCAATTTCCTGTAATTTCAGATGTTTTTTGAAGTTGATATACAGCTCCTTTTACAGCATTCCATTCCAGCCTTTTACCAATCTCTAGTTTTTTAATTTCTAGGATTAATTTATCATTTTTATTATTCGGATCTGTTCCCGCCAAGAATTCATTCAAATTATTAACTCCGTCATTATCGTAATCGCTATTTGCACCCTCCCAATTTTTCAAATTTTCGCCAAAATATTTAGCCTGCCAATCATCTGGGAGTCCATCACCATTATAGTCTCTGCCCCAAGTTTTATTAACTGAATAATCTGAAATAATTGATTTTCCATTATCTTCAGTTACATACTCCACCCTAAAAGCGTATTCACTACCCGGCCTCAAACCTGACCAAAGAACAAAATTGTTATTGAATTTTTTGGGCGTATTCAATCCGTCTTTATAAATATTATAATGACTTAATTTTTCAATCTCAACTTTCGGCCAAGAAATTAGTAACTCTGTATCGCTTATCGGATTAACGTATAATTTAGATATGGGCGGGAGTTTAATATCTGAGTCTATTTTATTATATTTTTGGCCCACAACATCAAATCCTGATACTCCAATACTTGGAGTTGACCAAGTAACCAAATAACTATTTTCACTTGAAGAAGTTACAGATGGTGATATTTGCGACAAACTTTGCTTTGTATTAATAATTATTTCTTCGCCTGACAATAGTCCATCTTTGTTAATAAAACGTCCTATTATAGCTTCTCTTGATTTATCCTGACCTAAACTACTCCAAACCAAAAGTCCACTTTCCTGATTAGCTTCAATTTGAGGTTTAAACTGGTCTCCTTTTAAATGAGTATTAGCTAATACCGGTTTAGACATGAAGCCTAAATCAAAATTATATGAACTGAATCCTATATCCCACCTACTATCTGGATTTTCTGAATTTAACTGCTCCCAGGTTACAACTAATGCACTATCATTCAGTATAGAAACATCTGGATTAGTATTTATTCCATTGGTTGAAAATTTCAATTCACCTGTTAAGGGATTACCTTTATTGGAAAATATTCTTCCAATTATATCAATTGATTTCTTTTCAAATTGTTGATCAGAAACCCAAACAGCAGCAAAGCCTCCATCTGGCATAGACACCAACTCACACTTGTGTTGATTTCCAAAAGTAAAATTATTAATTCTTATTTCTTCTGATACACGTTTGCCCTTTTGATTTATAATTAAAGCTGATATGCCTTTGTTACTTCCATCCAAGAGGTAATCTGTCCAAGAAATAACCGCATTTCCATTATTTAATACTGTGACTGAAGGTTCTATCTGTTCTCCGGAATCTGATGAAGTAATAAATGCATCTTCAGATAAAAACACACCTTCATCATTAATTATTCTAAAAAATACTCGATGAAATCCACTAGCACCACCTTCCCATACAAAGTATGCGCCTGACTCATGTATCCCTACAGATGCATTTTCTTGATTTCCATCAACTAAACTGTTGACCTTGAATGGAGAATTTACAGGGTTTCCATTCACATCAAGATATTGAGCTGCTATTCCAAGACCGTATGAATCAGTTGAATTATCCTGCCAGACAGAAATACCACCATTTGAACCAAGCACAGTCTTAGCTCCAAGTTGATCACCAACTAGTTTATTACTGATATTAAATTCACTCCCCAAATTGCGGAAAGCAACATCAGAATGCACATCAATAATCAAAATATTTAATAAAAACATAAGGCATACCAGCCTTATATTTGAAGGATTTTTTACCTTACTTAAATTAAAATACATTTTGGGTTTATTTGTATTTATTATTAGATTTTTTGAAATTCGTTAAACTAGTTTTGAATCCCCACTTTTTATAAAGCTTGTTTAGCTTATTTGTATCCTCAAACCCTTTCCTTAACGAATCAAGTTCTGGTTCCATCGGTAAATTAAATTTTAGCGCCACAAGCTTCTGATTCCGGCGCACATTTGACTCGAAAATTGCGAGTGATTCACGCTGTTTATCCCGCTTGACCTCGACCAATCTTTCGTAAATTCCATCCACACTGCCAAACTCGTTTAGCAGCGTGGCCGCCGTTTTCACACCAATGCCAGGCACACCCGGGATGTTGTCCGCAGCGTCGCCCACGAGGCTCAGCCAGTCGACGATCTGGTGCGGCCGCACCCCGGTCTTGGCCTCGACCGCATCCGCGTCCATCGGTTCACCCGACTTGTCGGCCGGGTTCAACATTTTCACCCGATCGTTGATCAACTGGAAAAAGTCCTTGTCCGAGCTGGCGATCGCCACATCGTATCCCTCCTCCTCGGCGCGCTTGGCCAACTGCCCGATGCGGTCGTCCGCCTCGATTCCGTCGTCGCAGACGGAGGCGATGCCGTTGGCCTCAAGGTACGTCACGATTTCGTCGAGCTGCACTTCCATGTCGTCCGGCATGGGATCGCGCTGGGCCTTGTAATCTTCCAGACCCTCCACCCGGTCCTCGTCGAGGCCGCCGTCCCAGACCACCACCGTGTGGCTGGGCATAAAGCTGGCCTCGAGTTTCTCAAGCATCTTGATGAAACCGTAGATGGCGTTGGTCGGCTGACCGGCCGGCGACGACAGACCACGGATGGCGAAGAACGCCCGGTAGGCGAACGCGTGCCCGTCTATGATCAAAAGTCGCATCTGCTTTTCAGCCTCGGTCAATGGTTGCCTGACGCCTTAGTTGCCGGCTGCCGTCTCGAGTACCGGATCCTGAGTCGGGCCGGAGTTCGGGTCGTATGGCCAGTTGTCCTCGGTGTGGATCGGATTACCCGCCGGGTCGATGATCCGCGGGCTCACAAAAATCATAAGGTTCTTTTTCTCGGTGTTGGAACGTTCGCTGCGGAACAAGCGTCCGAGGAAAGGAAGGTCACCCAGCATCGGCACCTTGTCCTTCACTTTAACCACGTTCTCGGCAATCAGGCCACCGAGAACGAGCGTTTGACCATCCCAAACATGAACAGATGAGGTAATGTAGCGTACACGTATACTTGGCAAAGCCAACGGCTGCTGCAAGGCTTGCGACACCGTATTACCCACACCAGCGATTACCTGATTCTGGAATGGAGCCTCCTCGTATCCGAGGAACTCGGTTATCTTCGGAATAACAGTTAAGTGGATAGTGTACCCATCGGATGCCACATAAGGAATAACGTCCAGAGTGGTACCGAAGGGCATTGTCGAAGTTTGGTAGTTCTGTGCAGCTGATCCAAAGCCGGCACCACCAAGCAAACCACCTAGACTGGCGCCACCGCCCTGTCCACCGCCTAAGCCGCCACCGCCCATGCCACCGCCCATGCCGCCCATGCCGCCGCCCATGCCACCGCCCATGCCGCCCATGCCGCCGCCCATGCCGCCCATGCCGCCGCCGCCCATGCCGCCGCCACCAAAACTTCCGCCACCCATTGAACTAACAACAGAAATTTGTGGGACCTCAATAGGCGTTCCACCAGAACCTGTACCACTACTTGCAATGGACTTCAGGTCTGTAACAGTGATTTGGGTCTGGCGACCACTCAGAGTCACGGCACGTGGTGCTGATAGCAAATCAACACCGTCACGCTGCTCGATGGCTCGTATGATCATCCGAAATTGAGGGTCAGTCAAAATGCCAGTTACGGTTCCCAACGTGGGAATGCTTGGGTTCTTGCCAACCTGTTGACGCAATCCAGAGGTTAAAAGACCGTCTGTTTCCCCTGGGAGACTTACAGTCGGAGCATAACCGTAGGTCGCATTGCCTTGACCACCGGCACCAGCACCACCGCCTAAACCACCAGCACCACCAACGGCAGAACCAGCGCCCCCTGCTCCAGATGGATCAATAGCACCCCCCTCCGGACCAACTCCAGGGAACACTCCTCCCTTGCCATCATTGAATGAAGGAGCCGAACCCGCCGAAACACCAACCTTGCCGCCACCCAGTACCCAGTTGCCCAAAATCCAATCAAAACCAATGGCCTTCGAATCATTTTGTGAAAACTCAGTGAATTTAGCCTCAATCTGAACCTGAGGAGTTTTAGCGTTAAGAATCTTTATGGCGTCCTCTACTAAGTCCAATTCAGGGCGAGTAGCTCGAACAAAAAGCAAACCCAAACGATCGTTGAAAAATAAAGCCTTATTGTTTGGCGCCCCCCCCAATCCACCACCAAGAGCGTCAGCACCGCCTCCCATGCCACCCTGCCCTCCAAGTCCACCGCCGCCACCGCCACCTAGGACGCTGGTACCCAGTTCGACCAAACCACAAGCCACGAAGAATTCACGAACTAAGACTTGTATCTCAGCAGCAGAGGTTGTGCGCGTTACTCCAGCAAGACCACCTTCAGCAAATGCCGATGAAGCACTGCCCCCAATACCGGAACCTCCTCCGAGGCCACCGCCCATACCTCCGCCCATGCCGCCGCCGCCGCCCATGCCACCCATGCCGCCGCCGCCCATGCCGCCCATGCCTCCGCCGCCGCCCATGCCGGCGTCCGCGCTTACATAGGTCACCCCAACAGACTGCAGACCCTGAATAAATGTGTCAGGATCGACGCGGTAGGTACGATTTTCCAAGCGTGGTCCTTCTACCGGTTGGTGAGAGAACATAATTCCATAATCTTTGATAGAATAGCCAATTGGAATGTTGGAGAGCTCTTTCAAAATTTCCAACACTTGAAAGAGTGACACATGGCGCAAAGGTGGATCGATCGTGATCTGCACTTCCAGCCCGATATCTACAGACTCCTCCTCCTGCGGCTGAAAACCACCGCCCCCGAAAGGGTCGTTAGGATCCTCTCCAAAACCGGACGGATCCCCGAAGCTCTGCCGAACCAACACGCCAGTGTTGGAGTCGATGATGAAGTTTACCGACTCGTCCAATTCCACGACCGCTCCGTGCAGTTCGTTGACCATCTCGCGCAGCGAAATACCTTCCGCGGAACCTGTGATAGGGAAACTATCAAACTTCAGATTGTGCAGCAGGCGATGAATGCGCATCCGGCCCGAACCGGTGTAAATCTCATCCGGATAGCTGTTAGTCGGCGAAATGTTGGCCAGCGGATTCGGCACCTGCAAATCCAAGTGGGCCGTCGGAGCCACCCAGTCCTTGGTGACATTCTTGATAGCATCACGCGAGGTCACATCGCGCGCGGTGACCTGCAACTTATTTTTCGCCTCCTGCACCAGTACGAGGTAGTAGCCCGCGCCGCGGTTGGCCGGGTCTATCTTCAACGCCTGGCGCAGCTTGGACTCCGCCTGGTCGTAGCGGGCCATTTCGTAAAACAGTTTTCCGTCCTGCACGAGGGTGGCGGCCTGCAGTTTCTCGTCGACCACGCCCTTGACAGCGTCAATCGTCTCCTCGGTGGGCATCCGCCCGCGCAGCTTGGCCAAGCCGGCATCGATCTCGGCAAGCTTTTCGCGCGCGGTGATGTTGTTCGGCGCAATCACCAGGATGCGGTTCACTTCCTTGCGTGCCTCGGACAATTGGCCGCTGGTGGCGTACTGCTCGGCCAGCGCCATGCGCACGCGAGTCAAACCCTCCAGCGTGGCGGCGCGCTCAACGTCGATCCCCTTGGCGCCGAGTCCCACTGACTCCACCTTGTTCTGGGCTTCCTCGTAAAGTTTGGATGCAGCGAGCAGGTTACCGGTCGACTCGACCGTCTTGGCCTGCTCTAGCAACTTGCCCAATTGTTGAATCTCACCCTGCCGCCGTATCGCCTCACGTGCCGCCGCGTCTGCAGCGGAGGACTGAGCCTGCGCCGCGGGCGCGAGGACAGCTCCCATCAGGGATGCAAGAACGGCTATCTTCATTGCTTTGATCATGATTGATTGAGTCGGTCTATTAAATTGGTTGGTAAAAAAGTCGTTGTTGTCTGTCTGGGCCGAGTATCATGAGCGAGCGCGGGACTTTAGCACCCGATGTGCCACCCTTGGCCAAGCGCTTGGCCCGACCGCAACCAAGCGGTCTGCGCTTGGCCTAGCGGAACGGTGGCGTGACCACGGCCACAGTTGCGTGCCACTCACGCACATGCCGCTTCTTTCGTCGTCGTTTCC
The DNA here is from genome assembly GCA_002714195.1 of Gammaproteobacteria bacterium. Taxonomy (GTDB): domain Bacteria; phylum Pseudomonadota; class Gammaproteobacteria; order Pseudomonadales; family Pseudohongiellaceae; genus UBA9145. The sequence goes on from PAWK01000085.1 coordinate 9,659, forward strand.
AGCCTCAATTCCATCACTCCACCGGCTTCCGGCGGAGTTGTGTCCGGATACAGCAAAACCCCCTCGGGATACGAGGGGTTGTTTACGGTTGCACGAAACCGGATTGTTGAACATCGATGGTTGGTTATTGCAAACGGATGGTGGTCCGCTTGGACGTTGAGGCGGTGGAAAGTACAACCTCGCTCTCGCTGATTGCAACGATATTATGCATGTCTTCCGCAAAAAAAAGTTTTTCGCCCGATCGACGGTTACGAAACTGCTTGTTGTTGGGCGGATACGTAATATCTGCCGTGTAGCCGTCCACCCGCGAAAAGATCTCGCCCTTTACCACGGTGATGTCGTCGCTGCCGTCGCTCATGCGCAGCGTCAAAGACGTCGGGTCACTCAGAGAGCCGTTCACCTTGACGAGTGTAAAAATCTTGCGGATGTCCTCCAGGTTTTCGCCATCCACTGTTGTGGTCATCCGAATTCGGTCTTTTTTCCTCTCCTCCGCTTCACGGGTAACGGTAAACCGGTAGCGAAGAACGTTGCCCGTCTGGGACACCCCCCGGAACTCCACCTTGGTGTAGAGCGGATAGGTCTTGGCCAAGCGCACCGCGCCAGCGCCAATCTCGGTCCCCTTCTCCACCTTAAACACAGTGCCCTGCGGCGTCCGGCGCCACTGCACAGGGTTGAACAGGTTGTGCGGGTTGCTCAGAGTTAGAGGTTGGGCGTTATTTAGTTTGGCCATCGATGCCGAGTAGCGTGACAGGTCGATTACACCCAATGTAGATTTTCGCCCCCCACGATCACGGGCATCTTTTTGTTCCTGAATCGCCGTCTGCTGGGCGTCAGCATCATTGAACAGCGTAAAGGCCACATAACCCATCACCAACATGGCGATAGCCAATACTCCTTTCTCATAATGTTGCTTTAGTTGCTCCATCGTTGATCTTTATTTTTGAACAATTTTATTGTCTCAGAACGACTATCCTTATTCTTCAAGTTCAGCTAAAGCTGCATCAACTTCTTCCTGAGTGGGCTTATCATCCGGGTCATTATCAGAATGGCCAGTGATTTTCTCATCGTAAGCATCAAAACCGTCGCCGTCTTCATCAACACCAATTAAATCATCATCGCTACCTTCTTCCTCCTCAGTATTAGCCAATTCAATCGCATTCTCTAAAGCCGCAAATGCATCCGCGCTATCCTTCGACGGATCAACACGTTTGATGGAATTTACCCGCAAGGTCACCTTCAATGGACTTTCGTCCAGCAGCAATGATGGAGGACGCTTACGTTTCCTCTCCTCGCCAGCACCAAAACCTAAACCCTGCATCCCGAATGGCATGGTTCCATAGCCGGGCATACCGCCCCTTCCCATACCCATCGGCCCATATCCCTCGCGCATACTGCGGCCACCACCACCACCAAGGGACATTTCATCTTCCTCTTCTTCAAAATCATCAACAACACCAGTAGCCTCAATCACCGCAATATTTTTCACCACGAAAAACACAGAAGACTTGTAAAGCTCCTCCAAAGCTATTGATAGCTCTGAGCTGAATCCTCGGAAAGTCACCTCATAGGGCATCACACGGGAGCCAGGAGTCTCTCCGACAAACTTCTTTACGTCATCAAGTTTAAATTTTGCATCCGGGAGATACTCTAATAAATCCTACTCAGACATTTGCCCCCCCTCCCCACCTCGCATTATTTTAAGGCGTCTAATATTATAAATTTCGTGAATGTTCGCCTTGAACAACGCCTGGCAAAGCGCCTCAATCTCTGCCAACTGATATGCCATAATTTCTCGTTCGTGGGACTTGAATTCAGGCTCATTCCAAGCCTTTGAAAAACTGAAAACGAATTCCTTGTCCTCTTCCTCAAATTTAGGCAGGCGAATCCGCTGGTTTTTGCATTGCCGCTGAAGCCCGTAAACCTTGGTATGCATGAACTCAAGGAAAGTATTGTCATCCAAACCCACGCGAGCCACAGACTCATCGCCGCCGGCGCCCATGCTGGAGTTCGCCATCATACCCATGCCCATTCCCATACCGGGAGCCATGCCCATTCCCGGCGGCACGCCGGGCACCATACCGGGTTGCTCGGATCCAACCGGGCCGGGGCCTCCTGTTTGATCTATTTCCGAGGGTGGCCCGGAATCAAAACTGCCTCCACCTCCACTTCCACCTTCGATCACGACCATGACCTTACCCTTGGTGTAACCGGCGCCTCCGTTCACCACCCGAATGGTCTCGACTC